>DASRBN010000005.1 GCA_035653615.1 Ktedonobacteraceae bacterium
TTCTCGACATGATGGAGTTGGAGAGCTACCGAGCCAGAACGGCACAGCTTCGGCTGCAAGGAGAAGGAGGTGAACTGGCGGAGTAAGCACCAGCGGCAGCAGTAATACGCGCTCACCCGAATTTCTTATTGACATTTAACACTGCGGAAACGTGCCACTGATTACACTGATTACGATTGATTACAGTGATGCCACTGATTACGGCAGGTTCTTGCTGATGACAACCCTCTAACGAGAGGGCCTCTTGCTTGCACAGCCTGCTAGACTTCATTCCTTGCCGCTCAATACCTGCATCATCAAAGGCAGGCTTCCTGGGAAATGATGTGGCAGCAGTGTCATTGCCGTAATCAGCGTAATCAGTGTAATCAGGTTGTCGTTTTACCAGATTACCGACACCATTCGAAGTATCATTGCCGTAATCAGCGTAATCACTGTAATCAGTTTCATCACTCCGACGTGCGCTCTCATGGTCATCACTCACACCCATGCCAGTAGATGCAAAATCCATCGTTTGGCGAGACTCAAGGTCTTCCTTGCGAACATCGTTCCCTTGCAATGGCTCTCTCTGCCCTTGATGATTCCTCTTTCCTGAAAGGATGAGGTAGTGGCCATGCAGTTGCGTGACCTCACCGGTTTGCTCCATCTTGCGCAGGATTGAGCGCGTGGTGTGATAGTTCTTTTCCAGCGTTTCGGCGATCTTGCGCGGGCTCATCCCCTCTGGCTGATCGCGGAGCAGCTCGATGATCTCCTGACGGGCCTGAGTGCGGCCAACTTCCTCGGCAACGCCGAGGACCGACCACAAAGCGGTGGTCACATCGAAGCGCAATGCCAACTCCTGCTCGCGCTCGACATCGCGCCCGGTCACAAAAAGGGTTGCATCCTGTTGTCCGCGCTCGCGCTTCAAGATGAGCGTGCCGTCGACAGCCCCGGTCATCCCCGTCGAGCCGGTGATCTCGTCCAGCACATCGCTTGCCCCGGTCTTACGTAGATGATGAACCGCCAGGATCGAGACATGGTAGGTCTCGGCCAGCTGCTTGAGTGGGGTCAGCGCGTCGTAATCGCCCTCGTACTGCGTGCAGCGCCGCGTATCGGTGCGCGGTGCCACCCTGGCCCAGGTGTCGACCACGACCAGCCACGTGTTGAGATGAGTCTTGAGATATTCTTCCAGGCAGGAGAGCCCACCTTCGGCCAGACGCGGCCACTCCAACGCAAAGCCCAGGCCGTTTGGGACTGTCGTCATGGAGGTCAACAACTGTCGAGCGCGTGTTTGGAGGCGACGTGCGTTCTCTTCAAGCGCCAGGTAGAGTACCTCGCCCTGGGCTACGGGTTGTTGGCCGAGGGCAACTCCACCTGAGGCAATGGAGAGTGCCAGCGAGAGCGCGAGCCAGCTTTTGCCAAGTTTAGGTTTGCCTGCCAGCAACGTCAACCCTTCCGGCAAGATCTCCGGGACCGCCCAGCGTACTGGTTGGAGTTCCCAGGCGAGCAACTCCTTCAGGCTGAAGATCTTCGGCTGTGACCCGGTAGGAGACGCAACTGGCTGAGGGCGATCAAGTACAAGCGGTTCGGCGTGATCGAGGGCGTGTTGAAAAGCGGCACGAAATCCCTGGCGGTCCTGGGTATAGAGATCACTCGAGTCTTTGGCCCTGGAGAGTCGCACCACGAAGACATTGCCTGACCAGCGCCACTCTGTGAGCCGTTTCGTCAGGTGCGAGACGAAGGTGCTACCCCCCTGATCTGGTTCATGCATGAGGTAGAGTCGGTCGATGCCCGAGAGCATGGCCGCCTCCAGAACGCCGGTCATTTCCGCGCCGGGAATGCCCAGTGCTGGAATGCCCTGGTACCAGAGCGTCCAGCAGTCTGATTCGCCCTCGACGAGTACCAGGTAGCCTGCTTTCCTGGCATCCTCCAACCGCTCCAGACCGTAGGGAACGATGTTGCCCTCGCCAACACTCCAGCGCGACCCCTCTTTGGCCACCAATGCCGTGCGAATGCGGTAACGTGGGGCCGCCCGGCCATCAGCCAGATGATAGGGGATCTGCACTCCGCCAGAGGCATGATCCATCACTCCCAGATGGAAGAGGTATTTCCAGGGCAACTGCTTCGCTAATGCAAGATCGAGCAGCGTGAGAGCCTGGCGATGCCCATTATTGGACGAACCCTGTTCAAGGGTCGTAGCCCCATCAGGAAAAAGATCCGTGATGGTGAGTCCTATGGCCTCCACAATGCGTTCGAGGGAACAGCCGGCAAAACACTTGAGCAAGACCTGTCCCTGCTCTCCCAGGCCGATGCTCAGGCTCGGTTCGCTATCGGCATGTGCAGGGCAGCAGGCTCTCCAGCCGCGCAACGAAGTGCGCACGCCCTTGAGCTGGGCCAGGACGTGGTCCAGAGTAGGAGAGGCTGGTTGTTCAGCATACAGGGACATCGCAGGTTCTCCTTCCATTTGAGAATGAAGGCAGTAGATATACAGGCCAGCACCACTGTTGATGGCCTGTGGAGAAGCTGTGGATAACTCGGCTGCGCTGCCGGGTTAAAGCGGGCCAGTGCTCTCAGATGTTCACGCGATATGCTGGCCCGCTGCCCTCACGCGCCCTCGGCCTGCTCACCTGTACGAGTCAGCAGCATATAGCCAAAGCCGGTGAGGCAGAGGATATCCAGGCCAAGCGGCCATAACCGGGCACGCAGGCGGCTGATACGCTGGGAGAGGCGATGGCGCGGACCCAATGCCAGCGTCCGATGGGCGTCCCGGTAGGCCAGACGGGCGAAGGAGACGGGTTCGCCGGCCGATCGCAGCAGCAGGAGCAGCACATCGTACTCCGAGGGCGTGCAGTCGATGACGACGCTATCGATAATGAGCAGGTGCTGCTGGTCGTTGTACCAGACCTGATGCTCCTGCAACTGGGGATGTTCTAATTGCCGGAGCTGGGCGGAAACCGTGGTCATCGTCATCGCCTTCCACCTCCCTGGTCTATCCCGACGAGTACATGAGCAGCAGATGCGGTCAACACCACCCGGGAACTGGCATCTGCGTCACCGGGTGGCTCGTTGTCTTCCCCGGTTTCCTGCAGATCGATGAGGCGCACCTCCGGATAGGTACGGGCAGAGTAGCTCCGCAGCAGTGAGCGCAGGCAGCTAAGAGGGAGTATCAGACTCTCCCACAACGAGAGCGAAATCGCCACCTCGCGCCTCTGAGTCTCCCAACACCTGGGCCAGGGAAGAACCACCAGCGCCGCGAGCCTGGTTGCTCGCATAGGGCGCAGAAAGGGTGAGACCATGCCAGGCAGCATGCCGAATTCCTCGACCGTCTGGAAGCTCGCTGGATTGATGGTGGTATGCCTGCTCCTCCGGCTCGACAGCCCAAGCGCCCTGGTGATCGCGTGCAGGTCCTGACGCGAGAGCTGCCAGGTGCCTACACCGGTGCAGAGTACGAGCAACTCGTCTACAGCCAGTGTCACCGTCTTTTGCACCAGTACCCCAGGAGGTAAAAGCGCCTGGGTCTCCATGGCGCTGTAGGATGGAGAATGCCGCACCAACCGGGTGTGCAACGGACGCGCCTCCCACGGGCTGATCTCTGCCTCCTCCGTTCTATTGGTAAGGTATTCCTCGACACAGGTCGCGAGTAACTGGATGCTGGTCCCCGGCAAAGTCGTCGGGCCGAGCAGGTATCTGCGCCGGGAGAAGAGCGACACAATCCCAGGAGTTAGCGCTGCCGCTCCATGCATGTGCCAGTGGAGCAAGACCCCTTCCAGAGGAGGTAGATCATACAGGACTTCCTCCAACAGGGAAAGCGGAGGAAGCGAACTCGTCAAAGAAATCGATGCGTGAGAACGCATATGAGATGCACCCCTTCTATTTAGTTGTAACAATGACGTTGTGCCATCATCTTTTGCCATCCCTCTCGGATAGCTACAGAGAGGCGGCCAGCAGAACGGCTCGCCCCGATGCAGCCGGGCAAAAGGCACAACCAGGACGCTGCCTGCGCCTTCATCCGGCACAGATCCCGTCCTTTGAAATAGATTAGAACAAAATTACCAGATTTTTCCTCAAAAGTGTGTGACCTTGATACCGACTTTTTGGAAGAGAATGTCTCTGATTTTGGGAATGAATGACTCCCGAAAAGGGGCTCACCCGCACTTTGCGTGAAAGAAGTGATATAATGTAAGAGAATTCCAAACCCCAGTGAGTAAAGGCCCCATGTCTATTCCCATGATTTTTCTGCCCGATTCGTTACTTGAAATTGACCAACTGATCGTCACGGAGGAAGGCATCACGCTGGTTGCCAACTGCACGACGAAAAACGGAAGCTGTCCCACTTGCCAGACCAGTTCTTCACGCGTCCACAGCCACTATCAACGGACGTTGAAGGATCTGCCTGCCAGCGGCCTGGCCGTGCAGTGGAAGCTGAACGTGCGACGCTTTTTCTGCGAGAACTCCTCCTGTTCGCGCAAGACCTTTGCTGAAGCGCTTCCCGAGGTTGCCGCGCGCTCGGCCCGCAAGACGGTGCGCTTGACCGAACTCCTCCGGCAACTTGGCTTCGCCCTGGGAGGCGAAGCAGGCGCTCACATTGCCACGGTACTCAACATCGCCTGTAGCGCCGATACCTTCCTACGACTGGTGCGGAAGACCTCTCTGGCGAGTCATCCCACCCCACGCATCTAGGCGTGGATGACTGGGCTTTCCGTCGCAATGTCTCCTATGGGACGATCCTGGTTGACCTGCAAGACCACCAGGTCGTCGATCTGCTGCCTGATCGCTCCGCGACGAGCCTGGAAAGCTGGCTCAAGTCCCATCCGGGCGTGCAGCTCATCAGCCGAGACCGCTCGGGGGACTATGCCACGGGAGCGAGCAAAGGAGCGCCGGAGGCCGTTCAGGTGGCGGACCGGTTCCATGTGCAGAAGAACCTCTCCGAGGCGGTGGAGCGCATCTTCCACCGCCATCGGCGCCTCTTACAACAGATCGTGGTCGCCCGCCCGGCTTCCTCTCCTGCTCCGGTCTCGGTCCCCATTCCACGTCCAGAGCGGGAAGCAAGTCGACAACAGACACGCGACAGGAGAATGCAGCAGTACGAGGCGGTGCGAGCGCTCTATCTGCAGGGTAGCAGTCTATCGGAAATTGCCCGGCGTTTCCACATGGGACGGATGACAGTCCAGAAATTTGCCTATGCCGACGCCTATCCCGAAACGGCTGCCTATCGCGTCAAGGCCGGGATGCTCCATCCCTACGAAGCGTATATCCGTGAGCGATGGCAGCAGGGATGCCGTAACGGTGCCAGGCTCTACCGCGAGGTGGTAGCCATGGGCTATGTCGGCAAACGCCAACAAGTGGCTCGCCTGGTTGCCCATCTGCGCAAGCAACTCAAAGCGGGGATCACGGATTTCTCGGCGCAAGCGCAAGGCTTAACGCCTCGTGCCGCCGTGAGCCTGCTCATGCGGCGGTCAGAAACCTTGACCAAGGAGCACCAGCAGGCGCTGGTGCAGATGCGTCAAGCACACCAGGGATCGCCCAGGTGATGGACATCGTGACCCGCTTTCTGACCCTGCTGCGGACCCTGCAAGGCGACCAGTTAGAGGCTTGGATGGAAACAGCACAGCTCAGTAACATTCGTGAACTACAGAACTTTGTGGGGAAATTACGCAAAGACCAGCAGGCCGTGCAAGCCGGGTTGACGCTCAGTTGGAACAATGGCGTCGTCGAAGGGCATGTCAATCGACTCAAATGCCTCAAACGGACGATGTACGGCCGCGCCAAATTTGATTTGTTGCGTCAGCGCGTTCTCTATCGGCCACCTTCCTCACCAACTCAGCCTTTTCACGCAAAGTGCGGGTGAGCCGATTTTCTAGGGCCATTATATAATGCATTGCTGCTGATTCGGCAAATTGCAGGTTTAGGGCGGATTACTTAGAAAGTAACTACTACTCTGTTAGTTTCGCCGACGACGAAAAGCCTTAACATCATACACTAGCAGTGCCTGGGCCTCTTACTTGGGGAAGTGGACTAGGAAATGTAGTAGCTCCAGTTTACATGCGGGAAAGATTGAAAATCTCGTTTTCCTTCAACCTTTCCTGCATCTAACAATCAAAACAGCGGGCACGTTCTGGTTTCCAGGGACACGCCTGGCCATTTCTCCACCCGCTTTAGGCTCAATAAACCTCTCCAGGATAAAACCTGCTTCCATCAGGTTGTTTAGATACCTACTTAATGTTCGATGGTATGCTCCAACTTTCCCCCGTACCCCATGCGGATTGTCTGAACGCCAGTATCCCTCGGTCAAATAATCGCTTATGGTATAACGAACAGTTCCATCTGGCCCGATTTCCCTGCTTGCGCCAGGTCCCTGAAAGCAGGGATGAGTGATAGAGAAAATAAACCATCCACGCGGGCGCAAAATACGCGCTACGGCCAGGAAAGTGCCACGGATGTTTTCAATATCCATCAGTGACATATTGCAAACCACGCCATCAAATGTCGCATCGGCAAGCGTTGCCAGTAACTGTGCATCATCAAGAACGTAATCAATACCCAGAGGTTGAGCGTCCTCATAACGCCGCGCAATTTCCAACAATTTTGCCGAGAGATCAACTCCCGTCACTCTCGCCCCTTTTTGAGCCAGATAACGGCAGAGCATCCCCTGGCCGCACGCGAGATCACAAATCGTTTGACCACCTGGATCACCCATTAACTCAAGTAGCGGTGGTAGAACAAGATCATGAATCAGCGTATTCCGAGTGATGCTGCTGTCATACCATTCAGCAATATCGTCATAATGGGCTTTCTGCATAGCCTTCACAATTTCATTCTGAATACCTTAAAATTCATAATTTATGCCTGCGCGAACACATCATCATCCTCTTCCAGCAACGGATGAATCCAGTATTTAACTTGAAACTCTTTCAGCATCTCAATAGCCCGTTCAGTTACCTCTTCAAGCGGAATGCTTAGCACCCTGGCCGGCGGCCTGTATTCATGCAAGCCGGGCAAAGCCGCTTTCAGTTCATCCAGGTGATCCAGGTTTTCCTGGTAAAGATGAATCTCAAGTTCCTGCTCCGCATTCTGTACCTCACTGATGGACTGCCGGGCCGTACTGAGCAATATATTGTTATGCTTGGATAGCCATTGCAACAAATTTAAGGCCTCAAGCGGATTGAGAACCGCGACATTGCCATTCTGATCGCGAATTAATACGTTCTTGCCATCTAAAGTAAAATTCGTCGTTGTCATTGCTTCGCCTCTCCTCAAGTCTAACGCTTCCTTGCCGGGAGCGGCCCCCGTCTACTAGTAAGTGTAACATATTTGTTGGAGAGTATCACCGTAATGACGATAGAAAAACCTCACATCACCTCTATATCATCCGCCTGCATTCCTATCGAGTAGCAATTGCCTGGACACTCCAAAAAATCCTTGACAACTCAACTGCGCATATGTTATACATTCACTAACGCACTGAAAACTTCATAAAACAAAGGCCTCGAAGGGACGAGTAACAGTAGCTGTTGCGTCCAGAGAATGGGCGGTTGGTGGAAAGCCCATATGTCAACATACTGTGAATAAAGACCCTGAGCCGCGAGAAGAAATCGCCGCGCGCGAGAGTAGAACTTCGCCGGATGCCCCCGTAATCGGGCGTGAGTATGAAACATACTCCACGAGGTTGGTGCCGCGAGGCATCAACGAATGAAGGTGGTACCACGAGAGCCGTATTTGATCGCTCTTCGTCCTTAATGAAAGGATGAAGGGCGTTTTTATTTGTCCCTTTATCCAGGTCGCAACAAAAGAAATCAAAAACCAAAACGACAAAGCTTTGAAGGGACGAGTAGCGGTCCCCGGTTGCATCCAGAGAGCGGGCGCGTGCTGGAAAGCCCGTATGCCAACCAACCGCGAATAAAACCCGGAGCGCAAGAAGAAATCGCCCCGTGCGAAAGTAGACCTTGCCGGATGCCCCCGTTAACAGGCACGGAGTATAGGGTATAAAAGCTGCCCTTACTTCACAAGGTTGATGTCGTGAGGCATCAACGAATGAAGGTGGTACCACGAGAGCCACGCGCAATGCAATGCTCTACGTCCTTCCCCAAGCGGGGGACGTAGAGCATTTTTATTGATCGTCGTTATGCAATCGAATGTACAGGAGGAAAACACACATGGCAAACTGTCCTGAATGCGAAGCCGAGATTCCCGTCCAGGGTCTCATCGTTGGCGAAATCATCTACTGCCCGGATTGTAACGCCGAACTGGAGGTGTTGCACCTCGAACCACCGTCCGTGGCACTGGCGCCTGAAGTCGAAGAGGATTGGGGGGAATAGCACTATGCGCCTCGCTATTCTCACATCGCGCATCCGCGTTGAAGAAAAGTTGCTGATCGATGCCCTGACACGCCGGTCAATTGCTTTCGATATCATCGACGATGGCGAATTATTGTTCGATCTATCGCATCCTGATGAGCGATGGCAGCAGTATGATGCAGTCCTTTGTCGCACCGTCAGTCAATCGCGCGGCCTGGCAATTCTCAACGTTCTCGAAAGCTGGGGCATACGAGTATACAACTCGGCAGCCGTCACCGCGACCTGCAACGATAAGCTGCTCACCACGCTCGCCCTGCTGCGTGCCAGCATTCCAACACCGCGCACTCTGCTGGCTTTTGATGCTGACCAGACAATTCGCGGCATCGAAATGCTCGGCTACCCGGTCGTACTCAAGCCCACAACCGGTTCATGGGGTCGTCTGCTGGCCCGCGTCAATGATCGCGACGCGGCAGAGGCAGTCCTCGAACACCAGGAAACGCTAGGTTCTTACCAGCACCACATTCACTACATCCAGGAGCATATCGCGAAGCCCCGGCGCGATATTCGCGCCTTCGTCGTTGGAGATCGCACCATCTGCGCCATCTACCGTACCAGCGAACATTGGGTAACGAACACGGCTCGTGGCGCGGTAGCGAGCAATTGTCCCGTCACACCCGAACTCGATAGCCTTTGCGTGCAAGCAGCCCAGGCGGTCGGTGGTGGCATCCTGGCCATCGATGTACTTGAAGACCCTGAGCGCGGCCTGCTGGTCAACGAAATCAACGCCACCATGGAGTTTCGTAACAGCATCGCGCCAACCGGCGTGGACATTCCCAACGCCATGCTTGACTACGTGCTGAGCGGCATACAGGAAGAGGTTCTACGATGAGTCGATTGCGTGTTGCGATTGCCGGCGGCTCCGGCTATACCGCTGGAGAACTCGCCCGGCTGCTGCTCTTTCACCCGCAGGTCGAATTGACGCAGGTGGCATCAAGCAGTCATGCCGGACAATACCTGCATAGCGTCCATCCAAATCTGCGCAAAATCAGTACCTTGCGCTTCTGTCATACCGATGACCTGTCATCATGCGACCTCTTGTTTCTCTGCCTGCCCCATGGCATCTCATCGCGAGAAATAGACCGCTACCGCCGGCTCGCGCCTCGCATAATCGACCTTTCGGCCGATTTCCGCCTGCGCTCCGCCGCCCTCTACGAACAATGGTACGGCGAACCGCATCCAGCGCCACACCTGCTGGCCGGAGCCGTCTACGGCCTGTCCGAACTGCATCGTGAGGAACTACCATCCGCGACACTCGTGAGCGGCACCGGCTGCATGGCAACGGCGGCTATCCTGGGACTCTATCCCCTCTACCGCTCAGGCCTTGTGGATACCACAATGCCGCTGGTCGTAGAGGCCAAAGTAGGCTCATCGGCCGCGGGCGCAACACCAGGCGCCAGCAGTCACCACCCCGACAGGAGCGGCGCCGTTCGCTCATTCCAACCCACCGGCCACCGTCACACCGCCGAACTCATCCAGGAACTGGGGCGAGTTGATGGCGCGTTAAACCGGGGCCCACGCGAGTCCTATCCGGTCCGCGCGCTCTCACCATGTCATTCTGAGCGGAGCGAAGAATCTGCGCCAGGTTCCGCTGAGATTCTTCGCTCCGCTCAGAATGACATGGGCAGGGCCGCTTGGTTTGCCGATTCTTGTTATTCAAGTCCATTATCGGCCCTTGAGCACGAATCGCCTCAACACATCGCCTTCTCCGCCACCGCAATCGAACTCGTGCGCGGAATACTCATCACCGCCCATGTGTTCGTCAACGAAACGATTGACGAACGCACACTATGGCGGCTCTACCGTGAAGCCTACCAGCGCGAACCGTTCATCCGCCTGGTCAAAGAACGTACCGGCGTCTACCGCTATCCAGAACCGAAGATATTGGCCGGCAGCAATTACTGCGATATCGGCTTCGAACTCGATCCGCATCAACCGCGTGTGGTCGTCATGGCCGCCCTCGATAACCTGGTGAAAGGCGCCGCCGGCAACGCAGTACAGGCGCTCAACTGCATGTATGGTTGGGACGAATCGTTGGGTCTGACCTTTCCCGGTCTGCACCCGGTGTAGCAAGAGAGGAACGTTACTATGACGCTTGTTGTGAAAATTGGCGGGGGAGCGGGTGTTATCACCACGAATATTGTGCGCGAGATAGCCCAATGCGTTACGGATGGTCAGCAGATAGTCGTGGTGCATGGCGCCTCAGACCTCACCAACGAACTCTCCGAACGCCTGGGGCATCCTGCTCGCGTGATTACCTCGCCGGGTGGCCTGGTCAGCCGCTATACCGATGCCGAAACGCTGCGCATCTTCGCTATGGCTACTGTGGGCGAGATCAATACCGCCCTGGTCGCGAGTTTGCAGCAGCAAGGAGTCAGCGCGCTAGGATTGTCAGGCGTCGATGGCCGATTGCTGCTGGCACGGCGTAAATCGATCGTGCGCTCCCTGATGCCGGATGGTCGCGTACAAATCCTGCGCGACGACTACACCGGGCAAATCGAACGTGTAAATGAGGCGCTGCTGCGGCAGCTCCTCGCTGCCGGTTACACTCCCGTCATCGCTCCCCTGGCATTGAGTCACGAGGGAGAACGCCTGAATGTTGACGGAGATCGAGCGGCAGCTGCCATTGCTGCTGCACTGCACGCCGAGACCCTGGTTATCCTGACCAACGTTCCCGGCCTGCTTTCCAATCCAGAGGATAGCACGACGCTCATCAGAACAATTCCTGCCGGGTGCCTGCCCGACTACATGCACTATGCCAGGGGACGCATGCGCAAGAAACTGCTGGGCGCGCAGGAAGCATTGCAAGGCGGCGTACCGCGCATCTGTATCGGTAGCGCCTCGCTACTCGACGTGCTGCATGGCTCAGGCACGATAATCGAGGCATCGTCCATCTCAAGAGAAAGGCTAACCGTATGATTTCGACCATCGAACTCGAAAATACCTACACAACAGGCGTCTACAGCAAGCGTCCCATCGCCATCGTGCGTGGCAGCGGAGCAGTAGTATGGGATGAAGAGGGCCGGGAATATATCGACTGCGCGGCAGGGCATGGCGTCGCTAATATTGGACATGGACGACCTGAAATTGCCGCCGCCCTCGCAGCCCAGGCCCATCGCCTCATCACCTGCCCCGAAATCGTCTACAATGACATGCGCGCTCGGCTGCTCGAACGCCTTGCCAACCTGGCGCCGCGGGGACTCGATCATATCTTCCTCTGTAACAGCGGAACCGAGGCCATCGAGGGCGCGTTCAAATTCGCTCGTCTTGCTACCGGTCGCCCCGGCATTATTGCCACATTGCGCGGCTTCCATGGTCGCACAATGGGATCGCTTTCGGCCACATGGGAACCGCATTACCGCGAACCGTTCGCGCCCCTCGTTCCAGACATTACCCATATCCGCTACAATGACCTGGCAGCCGCCGAAGCCACCATCAATGAGCAGACCGCGGCGGTCATCATCGAACTCGTGCAGGGCGAAGGTGGCGTGCATGTCGCGAACGGCGAGTATGTACGCAGTCTCGCATCGCTCTGTCATGAACGCGGCGCCCTGCTCATCATCGACGAGGTGCAAACCGGCTTTGGTCGCACCGGTCGTCTTTTCGCCTGCGACCACTATGATTTGCGGCCCGATATCCTCTGTCTCGCGAAATCCCTGGCCGGTGGCATCCCCATGGGCGCCATCTGCCTCGGCCCTCGCGTAATGGAGAGCGGGCGCATCACTCGCGGCGTCCACGGCAGCACCTTCGGCGGCAACCCCCTGGCCTGCGCAGCCGCGCTTGCTACCCTCGACATCATCGAACAGGAAGCCCTGCCCGAACGCGCAACCATCCTCGGCGAACACGCGCTGGAAAGGCTTCGAGCCATACCCAACCCACTTATCCGCGAAGTGCGTGGCAGAGGCCTCTTGATCGGCATCGAACTCACACGCCGCGCGCAGCCATATCTCGAAAAGCTCACCGAACGAGGCGTCATCGCCCTGCTCGCTGGCCCAAACGTCATTCGCTTGCTGCCACCCCTTGTGATAACCCTGGAGCAACTGGATCGCGTGCTGGACGTGGTAGAGGAAGTGGTAACAACGCAGCCGGTAGGGGCGAGTGCTGTGATGGATGCGGAGCGGGGGAGCTTGCTCCGCTCTGGGGAGTTAGGGGATCGCTCGCTCGATTCCCACCATATTGTACTCGAGACAGAGGAAGCCGGGTTAGATGCCTCGCTTACCAACCCCGCAATCTCTCTCCTGCACAACATGCTCACCATCCCCAGCTATTCGGGCCAGGAGAGCGCGCTTGCTCGCTATCTTGTCGAACAGGCGCAGCAGATGGGCCTGCATGCCACCGTCGATGAAACCGGCAATTTCATCGCCAGCACGCACCCTCTTGACTGCGATACGCACCAGCAGCCCATCATCCTGCTCGGTCACATGGATACCGTGCGCGGCTACATTCCCGTCAGACTACAGGATGGCGTTCTGTATGGACGAGGGGCCGTAGATGCCAAGGGTCCTTTAGCGGCCTTCATCTGTGCAGCCGCCCGCATTGCGAACGACATACCTGGCGATTCCATCCATCATCCAATCATCGTAATTGGAGCCGTTGAAGAGGAATCCGCGACCTCAAGGGGCGCGCGTGCAGTCCTCGAACGCTACCAGCCCATCGCCTGCATCATCGGCGAACCCAGCGGCAGCCAGGCCGTCACGATTGGCTACAAGGGCAGGTTGCTGGTCGAATATAGCCTGTCGCGTCCGGTCCATCACAGCGCGAGCCAGCAGTCGAACAGTAGCGAGACGGCCATCACCTTCTGGAACCGCGTTCATAACCATGCTATTGAATGGAATGAGCAGCATTCCTCACATTCCGCGTTCGCCGCCCTCATGCCCTCACTCAGGAGCATCAATAGCAGCCAGGACGGCTTAGAGGAACACACACGACTGCTGATCGGCTACCGGTTGCCGCCCGATTACGATATCGCCGGCTTGCGTGAAATGTTAGAGCAATGGGCACGTGAAGACGATGCCAGCATCAACTTCCATGGCGAAGAAGCTGCCTTTCAATCCACGCGCGCGACGCCCCTTGCGCGTGCCTTCATCTCCGCCATTCGCGCTGCCGGAGGTCAAGCCATCTTCAAACATAAAACCGGCACATCGGACATGAACGTTGTCGGCCCCATCTGGGGGCAAAACATCGTCGCCTATGGCTCCGGCGACTCGCGCCTGGACCATACGCCGCAGGAACATATCCAGATTTCCGAGTATCTGCAAGCCATTGACATCGTGCAAAGAGTGCTGGGGGAACTTGCGCTCAGGAA
Source organism: Ktedonobacteraceae bacterium (assembly GCA_035653615.1). Taxonomy (NCBI): domain Bacteria; kingdom Bacillati; phylum Chloroflexota; class Ktedonobacteria; order Ktedonobacterales; family Ktedonobacteraceae; species Ktedonobacteraceae bacterium. The sequence goes on from DASRBN010000005.1 coordinate 13,633, forward strand.
GGAAACATTGTTATGAGATCGCTCGCCATTCTTGACTCGACATTGCGTGAGGGAGAACAGTTTGCCGGCGCCTTCTTTACTCTGGAGCAGCGGCTCAACATCGCGCGTATGCTCGATGCCGTCGGTGTGTCATTCATAGAGGTTCCGTCGCCCATCAGCTCGCCTGGCATGCGGCAGGCCATACAATCGATTTGCAAGCCTGGCCTGCGGGCGCATATCGTAGCGCACGTGCGCTGTGTTGAGGCCGATGTCGAGGCCGCGCTGGAAACACCCGTTTACGGTCTGAACCTCTTCTACGGCACATCGGCGGAGTTACGCACGTTCAGCCATGGCCGCCGCGTCGACCAGATCATCGCCGATGCCGTGCCACTGATCCGGCGCATCCGCGCCGCCGGTCGCTACGTGCGCTTCTCCTCCGAAGATGCCTTTCGTAGCGACCTCGTCGATCTACTGACCGTTTTTGATGCCGTCGTCGATGCCGGCGTGCAGCGTATCGGCCTGCCCGATACCGTCGGCATTGCTTGCCCGCGCCAGGTGGAGCAGCTCGTGCGCCTCTGCGCGGAACGCTACCCACACGTCGGTATCGAATTTCACGGCCACAACGACACCGGCTGCGCCCTCGCCAATACCGTCGCGGCCCTCGAAGGAGGCGCGGACTGCCTCGATGTCACCGTACTGGGCATCGGCGAGCGCAACGGCATCGCCCCGCTCAGCGGCCTGATTGCGCAACTCTACATTCACTATCCCGAGCTGCTGGCAAACTATGATCTTACGCAACTGGCCCCGCTTGACCACTATGTCTCGGAGTGCCTCCAGCTTCCCATTCCTTTTAATATACCCATCACCGCCCCGGGCGCATTTACGCACAAGGCGGGTGTGCATACCCGCGCCGTACTGAGGAATCCACGCGCTTATGAGGTGCTTGATCCGGGCGATTTTGGCCTGATGCGCCAGGTCGTTGTCGGTTCTCCCATCACCGGTCGCCATGCCGTCGGCCATCGCGCCGCGACATTAGGTTTGCAGCTCAGCAATGACGAAATCTGCCATCTCACCCACGCCCTCAAAGAGCGGACCGAGCAGGGCAGCTTAAATTCAGATGAAGTCGATGCATTTATTCATGCATGGTATCAAGAGAAAGGAAGTGTCGCATGGGAACGTTAACCGAAGAAATCTTCAGTCGCAAAGCCGGTCGTACCGTAGAGCAGGGCGAGACGGTCGTCGTGGATGTTGACCACGTCATGAGCCACGATACCACGACGCCCCTGGCAATCCAGGCGTTTCGTAAATTATCGCAGCAAAATGGCGGGCGCGTCTTCGATGCGCGTCGCTCGCACATCGTATTTGATCATATCATTCCGGCTGCGACCATCCAGGCTGCCACCCTGCATCGCGATGTCCGCACCTTCGCGCGCGAGCAGGATATCGCCATCTTACAGGAAGGCATCTGCCACCAGGTCATGCCCGAACGCGGCTACGTCGTTCCCGGCGATATCATCGTCGGAGCCGACAGCCACACCTGCACCTACGGCGCGCTCGGCGCTTTTGCCACCGGCATGGGTTCTACCGATATCGGTGTCGCCTATGCCACCGGGCGCGCCTGGTTTCGCATCCCAACCACCATCAACGTGCGTCTCTCAGGAGCCCTGCCGCATGGCGTCTACACCAAGGATGTCACATTTGAAATCGTGCGTAGGATAGGCGTCGACGGGGCTAACTATCGCGCCATCGAATACACGGGCGACTTCATTGAGAACTGTTCGGTAAGCGAGCGCCTGACCCTCTGCAACATGGCGATTGAGATGGGCGGCAAGGCTGGCCTCGTCGCCGCCGATGAAACCACCCGTGAATGGCTGCGTGGCCGCACCGAACGCGATTATCCCATGCTCAGGCCGCGCAACCCGCGCTACGAAAGCATCGTCGAAATCGATGTCTCAACCTTGCAGCCGATGATCGCCTGCCCGCCGGATGTCAACAATGTCGTTCCCGTTGAATCGGTCGAACACGTCAAAATCGACCAGGTCTTTCTCGGCACCTGCACCAATGGTCGCCTTGACGACCTCGCCATCGCCGCGCGTATCTTACAGGGCAGGACTATCCATCCAGAAACCCGCATGGTCGTCATTCCCGCTTCGCGCGAGGTCTACCTGGAAGCAATGCGCCTCGGCTACCTGGAAACATTCGCGCAGGCCGGCGCCTCCATTGGCACCCCAGGTTGCGGCCCCTGCATCGGCCGGCACTTCGGCGTACTGGCCCCCGGCGAGCGCGCATTAACCACCATGAACCGCAACTTCACCGGTCGCATGGGCGACCCCACCGCCGAAATTTACCTCGGCAGTCCGGCCTCCGTCGCCGCCACCGCCCTGACCGGCCACATTACCGATCCCAGGAACTTCGTATAGCCATATATGACATGTTGATTATATCTTTTTGTACCCGTAGGGACAGGGCCTGGTGCCTGTGCTGCTATCCGAGGAGGACAGGCACGGGCTTTATCTCAATCAAACGAAAGGAACCAACCATCATGGGACGTATCTGGAAGCTTGGCGACAACGTCAACACTGATGTCATCATTCCTGGACGCTACAACGTCACAACCGACCGCGCGCAGCTGGCGCGTTATTGTCTCTGCGAAGTATTGCCCGAATTTGCCCAACAGGTGCGGGCAGGCGATATAGTCATGGCAGGCCACAACTTCGGTTGCGGCTCATCACGCGAACACGCTCCGGCAGCTATACAGGCCTGCGGCGTGCAGGTCGTCATAGCCCGTAGTTTCGCCCGTATCTTTTATCGCAACGCCGTCAATATCGGCTTGCCCGTCCTGATCTGTGAAGAGGCCGTGCTAAATAGCGCCGATGAGCAGGAAATGGAGGTCGATCTCGCGCGCGGCATCATTTCCAACCGAACCACCGGGCAGATCTTCCAGGCCGAGCCATTAGATCCCTTCGTCGCCCGCATCGTCGCGGCCGGTGGCATCATCGAATACATCCGCCAGGAAGGAACCCTGCGATGATCCCGAAGCTCTTCGCCAGGAAGGAGCCGCTCGCATTACCTCCAACCGTCTGCGTCGTCGCCGGAGATGATGCCGCGCCCGAAGTCATGCATCCTGCTGTGGAGACCCTTCGTCTGCTCGCTCCCGGCATATGCTTCACCGGGGCGCTCAGTGGTCGTGAGGCCCTGGAGCGATTCGGCGATGCATTTCCAAAAGAGACGCGGGAGGCAATAGATAGTGCCGACTGCACGCTCTTCGGCGCAAGCGGTGGCCCCAGCAGGCCCGTTCTCTGGTATCTACGCTGGGGTAAAGAAACCTATGTCAATATTCGCCCCGTGCGCTGGTATCCTGGTTACAACAGCCCGATGGGCCATCCCGAACGCATCGATTACGTCATCGTGCGCGATAACCTGGAAGGTATGTATCCGCCTCGCGAGGGCAATCTTGCGGAGCTTGCGGCCTTACCCAGCAGCACTACATGGTGGCAGGCTCCCCCGCTAGAAAAACGGGGGAGCTACGCCGTCCGCATCTACACAGAAGAACAGATGCATCGCATGGCCGTCGCCGCCTGCGAGTTAGCCCTGTACCGTCAGGTCAATGGCTATCCTGGCCGCGTAACCCTGGGCGCCAAATACTCGATATTGCCGCGCACCGATGGCCGCCTGCGCGAAATCGTGCGCGAAACCGTGCATTCATATCCCGGCCTGAGCTACCAGGAATTCCTCATCGACGACCTGGCCCGGCGTATGATTGCCGAACCCGAAACGCTCGACGTAGTCGTCCTCTCCAACGAGCATGGCGACATTCTTGCCGACGCCGCCAGTGGCAGTATCGGAGGCCTTGGACTCTCACCCAGCGCCTGCTGCGGCGAATACTACGCCTACTTCGAGCCTGTACACGGCTCCGCGCCCGATATCGCCGGCAAAGGCATCATTAATCCCACCGCCATGTTATTATCCGGCGCTATGCTGCTCGACTATCTCGGCTATAGCGAAGAGGCCCGCCGGCTGGAGCGGGCAATACAGCAGGTCTATCATGAAGGGGAGGTCTTGACGCGCGATCAGCGAGGGAATGCAGGAACGATGGAGTTTGTGGAGGCGGTGCGTAAGCATTTGGATTGATGGGATACTGTAGGGACAGCGCCTTCTCCGCTCGACTTGCTTGAGTGTGATAGCACGCCGCCCTGCCTGGGGCAGGCAACCGCGAACAAGCGGCGTTGGCGAGGCGGGTAGGTGCCAGGTGCCTGTCCTCATTGGGATCACTTATTCTCCGTCTCGACTGTTGAAGTTCATCATAAAATTGCCTTTAGCTTTCCATAAAGGATGGTCGATTCTGTCCTCTTTCCCGGTTATACTTAAACCAGAAACGTCGTTAAGTATCAACTACAGAGAAAGAGGAAAACAATCATGACCAACATGCAGATGAAACTCGAACTGGTTATTGTCCCCGTTTCCGATGTTGACCGCGCCAAGGCTTTTTATACCGAAAAGATCGGCTTTAACGCTGACTATGACTTTCAAGTCCGCGAGGGCCTACGTTTTGTCCAGTTAACTCCTCCCGGTTCCGCCTGCTCGATTGCCATTGGGGATGGGATTACAGATATGCAGCCCGGGTCGCAAAAAGGTCTGCAAATGGTGGTGGAGGACGTGAGAGCCATCCGCGAGGAACTGCTCAAACGAGGCACTGAGGTGAGCGAGGTCGATGTGCAGGATTGGGGGCATTTCGTCTACTTTAACGATCCCGATGGCAATCGCTGGTCCTTGCAGCAACTCCCCAGGCGTGGCTAACCAGCATTTAGAAGTTCATGGGCCAGATTCAGAAGTGGAAGAGAGCAAGCGATCTGTTCTCTTCCACTTCCGCGAGCTTGTTGAGCCAGCTACTCAACCCGCAATGGCCCACGCCTCACACCCTCCCGCATCTCATCCAACTCCCCGGCAGGCACATACTCCACCCACCAGGTAGCTCCCGCCTCGGCCAGCGACTTGATCAAGGCGCGGTCCTGTTCCCAATCATCGCCACGGCTCCGCCCACCCAACATAACCTCATATGATTTTGCCCGCTGCTGTTCGCTTCTATGACTTTCGATGAATGACTTGAGTTCGCGCACTTCATCAGGCGTCCAATCGCTGAAATCGCCTGACCCGTGTTGCTTATAGAGACAACACCCATCATAACGCGCCGCCCGCAGCGATGGCCCTTTCAGCGGCCAGCCCCCGCCTACAATGATTGGAATACGTGGCTTTTGCACTGGCGCGGGCAAAAAAGTCATCTCATTCACTTGAAAGTATTGCCCCGAATAACTGAAAGGTTCTCCACTCCACAATCCCACAATGATAGCCAGCGCCTCGTCCAGCATCTTCGCCCGTTCCTTCGCCTCTCTCACCTCATGGACGCGACTGAAACCGGCCTCACCAGCATCACCCGAACCCACACCCAGCATAAAGCGCCCGTTCGACAATTCATCCAGCGCGACCGCCTCGCGAGCTACCTTCCATGGCCTTCGCCTGCTCAGCGGTGTCACCGACGTGCCTAAGCGCACTCGTTTCGTGCCAACAGTCATCGCCGCCAGCGCAATCCATGGATCGCACGTTGGCACCGCCCCATCGCTCTGATGCACAATGTAATCCTCGACAAAGACGCCATCCCATCCCGCTTCTTCCGCCAGGCACCCTAACTCGGCCAGCACTCGTGCATCCCCGCATACTCCGCCATTCGGGAGAGCAAGACCATACTGCATAGCAACCTCCTTGCAGAATAACCTGTAATACATTTGCTATAAACAGTATAGTCTGGCATCATGACATCTTCTGTCATATTTGCCTGACCCACGTGCGGGGAGAAACTTCTCCAAACATGAGTCATCCCAGCTTTTGACGAATGGGCTTGGAGAGGGCGACCACCAGGATGCGCCCTTACTATGACCGCGAAGCTTTCTTGTAAGGGATCGTCTCATAGTAAGGGCGACCACCAGGGTGCGCCCTCTGCCCTGGCCTCTGCCGCGAATTCGGGACTGAAACTAGGCGATAGTCTGCCCCGGCGTCATTTCGATCACCTCGACGCTTTCCAGGCCCAGTTTGCCCAACTCGTCCTTCAATTGTGCTGGCGTGCCGATCAGAATGGGGAAGGTGCCGTAGTGCATGGGAATGACATGCTTCACGCCCAGCAAACGTACCGCCAGCGCTGCCCCTTTCGGCCCCATCGTATAGAAATCGCCGATGGGCAGCATGGCAATATCAGGCGCGTACAGCTCGCGAATCAATTGCATATCTCCAAAAGCGCAGGTATCGCCCGCATGGTACAACTTGAGACCGTTCTCCAACTCGATCACATAGCCGACCGGCTCGCCTCCATACACCGTCTCCTCTCCCTGGCCGCTGATACCCGAAGAGTGGAATGCCGGAGTCATGGAAACGGTAATCCCCTGCACGTTCACGCTGCCCCCGATATTGAAGCCCACCACATTTTCGACGCCCTGCGAGCTGATCCAGCCCGCGGTCTCCACCATAGCCAGCACCTGGGCATGAAACTTCTGCGCGATCGGTACGACATCATTGATGTGATCAGAATGCCCATGCGTGACCAGGATCATATCCACTTTATCGAGCTGCCTGGCTTCAGCCGGGCTCTTCGGATTCCCCTCAATCCAGGGGTCAATCAAAATCACCTTGTTCTGCGGTGTTGTCACCTTGAATGTGGCATGTCCTAACCACGTGATCTGTGTTCCATTAAGTTGTGCCATACTACTTCCTCCTTTGGTATAGTAATCTCGTCCCTGCCCGCACTGGCAAAGACATGCTGCGAAATATCAATGACGCTCTGCCCCATCACCAGCGCCAGCGTGAAAATCGAATCGACCGGCGACTTGCCAGACTCAGGAAAAGCCCTGTAGGGACAGCGGCTTGTCCCTGTTCGCCTCGGGGCAAAGGGACAGGCACCAGGCCCTGTCCCTACAGGGCATTCCAAACGAATTGGTTCAAGTCCATGATTGGGGTCATATTTTGCGTCAATAAATAAAGTAAATCACATATTGCCGGTGGTTGTCACGTATACCTCTACGGATGTGCAAGATTTCCTGGTCTTCCAGGAAGCTCGCTCAATCATCGGGCAGGAAGGAATTGTGCAGCGTTCCTGTTCATAGTGCTTCCATTCCGCGGTCCGCGGCGACCTGACCGTCTTGCAACGGCGCATCCAGGAATTCAGTGAGCATTGGCAACAGGTAGCTCCGCGTCATGATTCCATGATAGGGAGGTGCCCAGCCCACATGCGTCGTGGCCGGAAGGATCGCGAGCGAGGATCGCGGCAGGCCGGCCAGATCGCCGTCTCCCTGACTACCGCCTAGCAGAGCAAAGAGTTCCAGCACGTGTGCCAGGCGCACGCCATCCGCATCCCCCACCAGGATCAGGGTGGGAGCTTTGATCCCTGCCACACCTGCTGTCCAATCATAGTCGGATGTCACCAGCTGCCTCACCTTCGCAACGAAGCCTGGCCAGCCCTCAGGCCTCGGCGAGGTTCGCAGATAAGCATCGTGGATGGGCGTTCCGGCAAACCCTTCAGGGCTTATCGCGCTCATAGCCACCAGGTCTTCAGGGTACCAGCCATCCCTTTTGAAAGCGGTCGAAGCAACCACCAGTTTCCGTACCACCTCTGGATGCCGGATGGCTGTTTGCAGCGCGACCCCACCTCCCAGGGAATAGCCGAAAATATCCGCCTTGTCCAGGCCGAGATGCCTGATCAGGGCCGCGATGTCGTCTGCCAGCCACTCGTAGCTCAATGGACGGCCGATATCGGCGGTATGCCCGTGTCCTTGCAGTTCCACGGCGATGACGCGCCGCGTTGCGGCAAGCTGCGGCACCAGTTCCCCCATCGCCTCAATAGTCCCGAAGGAGCCGGGAATCATCACCAGTGGCTCCCCGCTTCCATGAAGCTCGTAGTAGAGTTCCAGACCGTTGACCGGCGCGTAATTGCCTCTCTGGTCCTTGTTAGTAGTCATGCGAATCATTCCTTTTCAATGATTTGTACTGTCAGTATGTATGTCGGCACATTATGGATAATCACCGGTAATCACCGACTTGTCCTCTCCAATAAAATAGCATACTATAGTAGAAAACCTTTTCACAGGAACTAATATGTCTATACATTGGGAGAGAAGAAAACCATGGACATTCCTGTAGAGCAAATCAATCAGCTATTCGAACCCTATGACCCACAGCATTTATTGCTCCTCTGGACTGTCATGACCGTTTTCCTATTGATGGTCGCTATCATCGTAAGCGCCAGCGGCATCTATCCTACGCGCAGGAACTTCTGGCAGGTTGAACTGCTTGTCCTGGCCGGTGCTTATCTACTGAGCGCGGCCGGCTTTCTCTTATTTCACGTCAATGCTATATTTACCATCATGGCCGCCGTGTGTATCGCCTTTGTAATGCTCGGAGACGTGGGTCATAAAGAAAAGAATCCCTCTGCGGATGAGTATAGTGCTATGCTCTCTTCAAATAACCCCCTTCATTCAGACCCCGAACCCTGATAGATCACTCAATCGTCACTTTCGTATCCACAATCTCGCGCTGCCGGTACTCAGCGACCGGCCCATCAAGCGTTACAGTCTTCTCATCTCGTATATCAATGGAAGAGCCTCCAATGCTGAAAGTGAAATCTCCAGGCTCAGTCACAAACCGCATGCACGCATCATAGAAGGCGAGCCGCGATGGATGTACGCTAAATATTACTTGCCGCGTCTGTCCAGGTGCGAGAGCAACGCGCGCGAAACCGAGCAACATGCGCTGGGGACGCGCAACGGAAGCAACCACATCTCGATAATATAATTGTACTACCTCCTCACCCGCGCGCTCACCGCTGTTACCTACTTGAATCGAGACCTCGATCGGTTCAGTCGTCGTCTTCGCCTGTATGCGAAGATTGCTATAGACAAAGCTGGTATAGCTCAAACCATGCCCGAAGGCAAATAGCGGGGTTACCGGAGAATCGGTATAATCGCCGAAGAACATCACGTGATCGCCTCCGGCGCGTGTAGCGGCATAGTTTGGAATCTGCCCCACCGAGCGAGGAATGCTCACCGGCAAGCGACCGCTGGGATTCACTCTCCCGGTCAATACATCGGCCAGCCCGTTGCCACCCTCTTCTCCGGGGGGAAATAGCTGTAGCAGCGCGTTGGCTCTGCCGGCAATCTCTGTAAGCGTATGGACGCGCCCGCTGAGTACCACCACTACAACAGGTGTCCCCGTACTCGCAATCGCCTCGACCAGTTCCTCCTGCACACCGGTAAGATCGAGGCGAGTTGCGTCGTTCCCCTCGCCAACCGTCGCTGAACGCAGCAGACCGCTTCGTCCGGCGACCACAACGATTGCCAGTTCCGAATCGCGCGCCACTTTCACCGCTTCAACCAAGCCGCTGAGGTCGTCGCCCAGCACCTCACAACCCTTAGCGTAGCGCACCTCTACATCCTCCCCTAATGCTGCCCGCAGGCCGGCCAGCGGCGTAACATGTGGCGCGAAATATGGACCCGGCGCATAACTCCCGCGCGCTTTTGGAACGACCAGCCCCGTAGCCTCGAGATTTTCTGGCGCCTGGTAAATCATCTCAAGGTGCGAAGGATAGTGGTAATCGCCTTGCAGAAGCCGTTCGTCGTCCGCGCCCGGTCCGATAACCGCGATGCGCTTCACAGTAGGAGCAATTGGCAGCACTCCATCATTGCTCAGCAAAATGATCGACTCGGCAGCACCTTGACGGGCCAATGCGCGCTGTTCGGAAGTTTGAAAAACCGCGCCGGCAGCCTGCTCGTCAACATAGGGATTCTCGAAGAGTCCAAGCAGGAATTTGAGGCGCAGTACACGCCGCACCGCTGTATCAACAGCCCCAAGCGATACTCGTCCCGCCTCGATCTCAGCCCGCAATGGCGCCCCATAGCAGTCCATCGTTGGCAGTTCCATATCAAGCCCGGCCTGCAGAGCCATGCGAGCCGCCTCTCCAGGCGTTGCCGCCACATGATGGTGATCCATCAGCATCCTGACAGCCCCATAGTCCGCGACGACGACGCCATCAAAGCCCAGTTCCTCACGTAGCAAGTCATTCAGGATCGCAGGGCTTCCCGCGCAGGGAAGGCCGTCGACGGAAGTATAGGAGTTCATGACTGTAGCAAGTCCGGCATTGCGAATCACAGCGGCGAAAGGTTCGGCGTAGGTCTCCCGCAGCTCGCGTGGGCCTAGCTGGACAGGACCCCAGTTGCGCCCGCCTTCCGATAGAGCATAGCCAAGGAAGTGTTTCCCCGTAGCCGCGACTCCATTGGCAAGATCATTGCCCTGAAGCCCCTGAACGTAGGCTGTCCCTATTATCCCGGAAAGTACCGGGTCTTCGCCATAGGATTCCTCTACTCGTCCCCAGCGCGGGTCGCGTGCCACGTCCAGCACCGGAGCAAGCGCGTGCCGGGCGCCAACCGCCATCATCTGAGCACGGATGACCTCCGCCATTTGCTTCACAAGGGCGGGGTTCCACGTCGCGGCCAGCCCTATCCCCTGCGGAAATGTCGTCGCATCGCGATGGCAGAATCCGCCCGCGGACTCCTCATGAACGATGACAGGAATGCCAAGCCGCGTTTGTTCGACGGCAACACGTTGAATAGCGTTCATGAATGCCGCGCTTTCTCGCGGGCGCAGTCCCGTCGAGGCTCCAATGCGCGTAACTTGCCCAATGCCATGCGGCATCTTCTCGATGATCGTATCGGGATCAAGAACGCCCGTACTGACGAAAGCAGTACTCCACAGGCAGCCGAGTTGGGCCAGCTTCTCGTCGAGCGTCATCAGCGCCAGTAAGCTCTCGACTCGCTCCTCGACGGAAGCGCTCGCGTCGCGATAGGACAATGTAGTCAAATTTGAACTCCTCGTTATTTACTAAAGCCAGCAATCAGGCCGCTGAGTAACTGACGCCTCCCGAAAATGTACAGCAGGATGATGGGGACGGCGGAAAGGAAAACTGCCGCCAGGATTGCCGGTACATCGGTGGTAAACTGCCCCTGGAAGTTCCAGAGCGCCAGTGGCAGCACTCGCACATCCGGGCTTTGCGTCAACACGAGCGGGAACAGGAAACCGTTCCAGATCTGGATGGTCTCATAAATGATGACTGTGATCAATGCCGGTCGGCTCAGGGGAAGGACCAGCCCGCGTAAAATTCTAAAATCACTGGCCCCATCCAGAATCATCGACTCGTACAGCTCTTTCGGAATATCCCGGATGTACGTCACCAGCACAAGCACTGAGAGAGGAATACCGAAAGCCACCGAAGGGAGTATCAGCGCAAACAGCGTATCGTACAGGTGCATGTCACTAATCAGCGCGTAGATTGGTATAATCGTCGCTTGCAAGGGAATCGCCAGCCCTAATAAAAACAGGCGAAACAATACTTGCGTGAAGCGATTGCGAATCCGCGAAATGGCATAAGCCGCGAAAAGGGAGACGGCGACAATCAGCACAACACTGATAACCGTGACGAAAACGGAATTGGCGAAGTAAAGGCCAAAATCATTCTCCAGCGCATTCTGGTAATTCGCCAGCGTCGGATGCGCGGGCGGCAGCCAGGGGATATCGGTGAAAAAATCCGTTTGTGGCCGCAGGCTCGTCATAAACATATAAAGAATAGGAAAGAAGGCTATCACCAGCCAGGCGATGCCAAGCAGAGCAGGGATCATTCCCCATAATCGGCTCCAGCGCAAGGCTCGCTCCTCAGTCCGGTGAACAGCTTCGATAGAAGTTGTGTCTACCTGCATAGAATTCTCTCACCTTCTCATTATCTTGTCATCGTTGTTCTATAATCCCTCGCGCTGGCTTGACATCCTGGCAAAACCGGTGAAGCGCAAGAGGATGAGTGAGAGCAGAATGCCGATCACCGCCAGTAGCACCGCCAGTACGCTCCCATAGCCCACCGCTTCGTTCTGAAAAGCAGTAATATACATCTGGAGCGGCAATGTGCGTGTGGCGTAGCCCGGCCCTCCACCGGTTGTCACCCAGATGAGATCAAAGTACGTGAGCGACCCCGTAAGGATCAGCGTCGTAGAAGTAACAATTGTGTATTTGAGCTGGGGCAGCGTAATCGAGAAGAATTGCTGCATACGATTAGCCCCATCGATATTCGCCGCCTCGTACAGCTCTCTGGGAATTTGACGCGTGCCGCCCATATAGAGCAGCGCGTGAAAGGGAATGAACTGCCAGGCAATCAGGGCAACGATGACATAAAATGCCAGGCTCGGGTCACCCAACCATCCTCTCGTCAAGCCCGACAGTCCAATAGCATTGAGCAGTGTATTGAGCAGGCCAAAGTTTGGATCAAGGATTGATAGCCATGTCAAACCGACAGCAACCGTTGAGAAGAGCAGCGGTATGAAATAGAAGAAACCCAGTACCGAGCGATAACGCTGCGTGCCCGCCATAAAAACGCCCAGCAGCAGGCTTACCGGCGTTTGAATAACCCAGCTCAGCGCCATTAATTCAAGCGTGAGGAAAAGCGCGTGACCGGTAACAGAATCGGAAAATAGCGCGATCCAGTTTTGGATACCGACCCACACCTCCGGCGAAAGGCCATTCCATTGCGTAAAGCTGAGGTAGAGCGCAATGAACATCGGAAAAAGGGCAAAAAGCGCGTAAAACGCCAGCGCCGGCATCGTCCACAGTACTGCTATCCACTGTCCTCGTCGCATTTTCCTTGCAACCTTTATCGATGCATCCACGATGGCCTCCAATCTGGCGCCCACGCTCGCAAACGTCTATCCCGCCGGTTCCCTCGTGTCAAAGGTACCGTCCCGTTAATGATTTTTAACAGGCTCCTCGGTGCAGTAGAGGCGGGAGTGGTGCTGCGGCGGCGAGGGGGAGCTTGCTCCCCCCGCATCCACCACAACCCCGCCCCTATTGGTATCCGTAATCTCCATAGGTAAGAGACCTTGTGCCTGCTCTCTCCTCTCCGGTTAGAAAAACGGGAAAGTCAGAGCCCCTCAGCCCGAAACCTGTACCCTCTGCTCAAGCCGTAGTAATCGTCTGGTTCATATTGGCTGAGAATTGCTGCGGCGTAATCTGTTTCAGGAACAACTGATCAAGATTCGTGAGCAGCGCCTGTGCAGCCTGCGGCGACAACGCCTGGTCCCAGGATAACTGGTAATGAGGAGCGTTCTGCACAATATTGTAATTGAATTGCAGCCACTCGCTATTTGGCGCGTTCGCCAGCTGCGTTTGTATCCCCTGCACCGGCGGCACATCACCCAGGCCAATCAATTTCTGGATGTCATCATTGCCCAGAACAGCATCCTTGAGATAGGCGACGCAGCTCTGTGGAGACTTGGAAGCGGACGCAATGGAATAGTAATTGCAGGGATTTCCCGCCAGGTCCTTTGGATCGCCCGAGCCACCTTCAACAGCCGGGAAGAGGAACCAGCCAAGCTTGCCACTTTGCACAAATTGCGGGCTATTCGTCTCAAAAACAGGGAAGTTCCAGTTTCCCTGTAACATCATCGCCGCTTTCCCTGTGTATACCAGCGCCGCATCCTGGTTCGTATCCGCGACTACCGAGGCAAAAGACGAACCAAACGCCCCCATACTTACTAACTGCTGAATAGCAGCGTTGGCTTTCATAAAGGCATCTTGCGACCACGCGTTCGGTTGATTGGCGAAAACAGCATCAAATGCTCCTGGCCCGCCAAATCTATCGACAAGATACTCTTCATACATCAGGTACGGCCATTTGCTTCCGCCTGCCAGCGCAATCGGAATAACATTGTGCTGCTTCAACGTGCTGATAATATTCAGCAGGTCGTTCCAGGTTTGCGGGACCGTCAGGTGGTACTGATCGAAGATCGCCTTGTTATAGAAGAACATCACCGGCTGCATACCACTATTCGGCACCCCATAAATCTTGCCATTGAACGTAACGGACGACATCACCGCCGGCAGATAGCGATTCTGCCAGGATGGGTCCGCGTTCAAATCGGCGGTCATGTCGTACACATCGTTCGCGTCTATATAGCTTTTGAGAACGCCACCGCCCCAGCCAAAGAAGATATCGGGCGGATTATGTGCTCCCATTGCCACCTGCAATTTTTGCTTGTAGGGATCGTTCTGGAAGAAGTCGACGACCGCGTGGATGTTCTTATGCGAAGCGTTAAACGTATTCGTGATATCCTTCACGACTTGCTGCTCGCTGCCAGTGCGGATATCCCAGATAGTGATAGTCGCACTACCACTTCCCCCTCCCGTTGTCTGACTACTGCCAACTCCAAAGCAACCCGCCAGCGTTGTCGAGAGCGCCGCCGCGCCCGTTAGCTGGAGAAAGGTGCGGCGAGATATCTTTTCTTGCATCTTTTTGCCTCCCTGGCATCTTTGTCGCCCAGACTTTTTGTCAAGCCCGGGATAATCTAACATGATGATCTCGGATAAAGAGTCGCTCCATGTATTCCTGGGAGTTCCCGTCTTGCGAACAGCCTCCTTAGATGTTCCCAGATGCAGTACAGTAAGTAATGCTCTTTTGCCCCTCCTTTCTTTCTTGCAGCAGCAACTCCGATGGCTGCTTAATGGATTAGAGACTAATGCAAGCGCGCGCACGATTCGCGAACGACCAGTGTCGTCGTCAGCTCGACGCGCTTACTATCCAGCGGCTCCTCGGCGATCTGGCGTAATAGCATCGTTGTGGCTATCCTGCCCATCTCGACCAACGGTTGTCGTACTGTCGTCAGCGCCGGCGTCACGATTGAAGCGATGGGCACATCATCGAAGCCGATAACGCTCATTGACTCAGGAACACTGAGGCCGCGAGCGCGTAACGCGCTATAGACGCCCATCGCCTGTGTATCGCTTCCGGCAAATATCGCCGTGGGTGGCTCCGGCAAGTCCAACAACGCGCAGGTCTGCTCGTATCCTGTCTGCTGTATAAATGCACCTGGGCGTATTAATTCTGGATCAATAGCTACCCCGGCATCTTCCAGGGCCGCTCGATAACCCGCAATGCGATCCCGGCTGCACCGCAATGCTGAATCACCACTGATAATCGCGATGCGCCGGTGCCCAAGCGAAAGCAGGTACTCCGTTGCCATACGACCACCAAGCCAGTTCGTCGCCCCGACCGATGGAACATCTGCCCCCAGTTCTCCACGGTGGTCCACCACCACAAACGGGATTTTGTTGCGCAGCAACATATCCAGGCGATTCGATTGGCCATGAGCCAGCACCAGAATTGCCCCATCCGTCGCGCCATCAATTACTTTGGCGAGCCATCGCTGCTCAAATTGCACAGAATCATGCGTGAGCGAAAGCGCCAGCCGTAGCTCTGTGCGCTCCAGCACCTCTTCAACGCCGCGCACGATTTCTACCGAATAAAGCGTCGCCAGGTCGGGCACCAGCATATCGATAATGCCACTGCTCTCTTTCAAGGCATTTCTCACCCGGCTGCGTATAAAACCACTCTCTTTGATCACCTGCTCCACACGCTCCCGCGTCCCTGGCGCCACATCTGGCCGGTTATTCAAGACACGCGAGACAGTGGGAACAGAAACCCCCGCTTTTGCCGCAATCTCTGCGATAGTTCTGCGTTTAGATGCTTCCTGTTTCATTTTCTGAAAATATTCGGCTCCTTATGATAAAAATTTTCTGAAAAACTTTCGGAATATGTATCTAGTATTCCCGAAAATTTTCCATTTGTCAATAGGTCGCTTCCTTTCCTGGTGATTCCCCAGAAGTGAAGTTGTGCAGCGGCCCCAGCTTCCGTCATCCAGCCTGCTTCTTGACAATCTCCTGATAAATTGGCACAATTGCCCAAACCACACAGAACGCGAGGAAAGTTCATACATGACGAATCAGTTCAACGCGCCAACCGAAACGCTTTCAGCTACTCAGCGCACCATCAGCGCCGCGTTCCAGGGCGAACGTGGAGCGTTCGGCGATGAGGCCGTGCGAGCATATTTTGGCAAAGAGGCTCAACCCGTTCCTTGTCGCAGTTTCGCAGATGTGTTCCGTGCCGTTGCCACGCGCCAGGTTGAAGCCGGGCTGGTGCCTGTAGAAAATTCCCAGGCCGGCAGTATCAACGAAGTGTACGACCTGTTGCGCCAGTATGACCTTTTCGTCACCGGGGAAATCAGCCATCCCGTCAATCACTGCTTGCTGTGCTTACCGGGTCAACAGTTGAGCGATATTCGCCGTGTCATCTCGCATCCGCAGGCGCTGGCACAGTGCGATGCTTTTTTGCGCACACTCGACGTGGAAATTGTCGCGACCTATGATACCGCCGGCAGCGCCAAAATGGTGCGACAGGAGAATCTGGTGGGGGTAGCGGCCATCGCCGGAGCTGGCGCGGCGCAATTGTATGAATTGGAGATTCTGGCCCGCGATATCCAGACCATTAAAGATAACTATACCCGTTTTATTGCCCTGGGGCGAGAACCGGCGCGTCGTCGTGAGGGTGAGGCGAAAACCATGCTGGTGATGGCTACTGCCCATCAACCCGGCTCTCTCTATACATGCCTCGGCGTCCTGGCCGAAAAACAGATCAACCTGCTCAAATTGGAATCCCGACCCTCGCGTCATCGCATCTGGGAATACGTCTTCTATCTTGACTTTGAAGGCCATCGCGACGACCCACACGTGTCGGCAGCGCTGGCCGATCTAGCCGCATATACTACATTTTGCAAAGTATTGGGATCGTTTCCCAAAAATACATAAAGGATAATTTATCATTGATTTTTCATCTTCGCCGCCAGCCCCGGTCGCAGCGAAACCGCCTCGCGTAGATAGACATGCTGCATTTCTGACGCGCCGCGCGTCGTATTGACGTGCAGCAGGACGCGAATGCATTTCTTCAGGCTCTGCGGCACCGGAATTTCGCGCATGCATATCAGTGCGACCTCATCCCACCCCAACGCTCGCGCTGCCTCCGCAGGAAATGCCGCGTCCACGTCCTCTGTCACCGTAAAAATGGCACTGGCAATATCTTCCACCTGCAAGTCGTTCTGTCGCACCATCAATTGTAAAAGCTCCATCGTCGCCTGTAAAATTTCTTCGCGCTCATTCCGTTCGACCGTCGTAGCCCCCCGGATACCCCTGCAATACATCATATCTCCTTAGAAATAGTTTGAGAAAGAGCTAGAGGCAAAAGCGAAATGCCTTCGCTCGCGCCCATTCATTCGCGGCTCCTCCCAGGAAACCAATAAATCGTGCCACTCCATTGGGGCCACGATTGCTTGAGTCCTAAGCAACCAGCATCTTCCCCTCCAATAGCTGGTTGATGATGCGCGTTTCATGCACAATCGCTTGCAACTGCTCCGGAGTAATCGATTGCCGTCCATCGCACAATGCGCTGTTCGGATCGCGATGCACCTCCAGGATCAGCCCATCCGCGCCCGCGGCGATCCCCGCGCGTGACATCGTCGGCACCAGTTCGCGCCGCCCCGTGCCATGGCTGGGATCAACAATCACCGGCAGATGTGTCAGTGTCCGTAAGAGCGGAATGCAGGCCAGGTCGAGCAGGTTGCGGGTATGCGTATCAAAGCTGCGGATACCGCGCTCGCACAGGATCACATGCGGATTGCCCGCCGCCACAATGTATTCCGCCGCCAGCAGCCATTCATCAATCGTGGCCGCGAATCCCCGTTTGAGCAGCACCGGACGCCTTCGCCTATCGCGACCCGTGGCGAACAACAGCGGGAAGTTTTGCATATTGCGACTGCCAATCTGCAAAATGTCGGCATACTCAGCAACCGCCTCGACCATCTCCGGCTCCATCACTTCCGTAATCACCGGCAGCCCCGTCAGTTCGCGCGCCTCCGCCAGCAGTTGCAGCCCTTCGATACCCAGTCCCTGGAACTGGTAGGGAGACGTGCGTGGCTTGAACGCTCCTCCGCGTAAAATCTGCGCCCCCGCCTCCTTGACTGCCTGTGCCGTCTCCAGTAACTGCTCTCTACTCTCAACCGCGCATGGTCCCGCAATCACCATCGCTGCCGCACCGCCGCCAATGCTGACCGGTTGGCTCCTGCTCGCATCGCCCACCTGGACAACGCTCTTCCCTGCTTTAAAGGCCGAACTCACCAGTTGATATGGGGTGCGTACCTGCACGATCCCCTCCACCGCGCTCTGATTCTCAATGGCCATGCATGCCTGCGCATCCAGTTGACCATCATCCAGCACAATCAGCTCGCGTTCGTCGATAATCGTCGAGTGAGTTGGTCTCCCATTGCCGGTGATCTGGCAAAGAAGCGCCGCCAACTGGCTACGTTCCTCGCTGCTCACCCGCTCCCGAAGCGTAATAATCATAGTGTTTTCCTTTCTAAAAGTCCAATAATAGCTAAAAAGCGCTCCCCGATCCTCCATCCCGTATCTCTTTCGACTGCGCAAAATAGCCCTCAAGCGTATCATCACCGGTCGCAATAAGCGACCGTAGGCTCGCCAATTCCATCACCAGCGCGTCAATCCTGTCTATGATTGCCTCCCGGTTTGTTAAGCAGATGTCCCGGTACATCACCGGGCTTCCTGCCGCTAGCCGCGACATATCCCGGTAGCCGCTAGCCGCCAGTTGAGACATTCGCGCCCATTCCTCATCCTGGCCCAACATCCGCACCAATGCCGCTGAAACCACAAATGGCAGATGACTGACGCCTGCCACCAGGCGATCATGTTCCTGTGCATCCAGTACCAATGGCTGTGCTGCCAGCCCCCTTACTAGCTCGCTCATCTGTATCACAGCAGCGGTAGGCGTATCATATGCAGGCGTCAAACAATACGTACAACCCTCGAATAGTCCTGCATCAGCCGCTTCAATCCCCGAACACTCGCGCCCGGCCATCGGATGACCGCCCACGAATACCGCGTGCGCGGGCAACAATCTCCTTGCCCATTCGATGACCTGTGCCTTCGTACTGGCTGTATCGGTCACTAATGTACCTGGCTTGAGAGCCGGCGCGATACGCTCGAACAGGGCCGGCATCGCCCCGATCGGTGTCGCCAGTATCACCACATCGGCCTGCCTGACAGCCTCCTCAGCCGTGGCAGCGCAATGCGTGATCGCGCCACGCTCCATTGCGCCACGAATAGCATCAGGATAAGCATCATACCCCGCGATTTGCCCCACCAGATTCGCCTGCCGTATGGCAAGTGCCAGCGAACCGCCGATCAGACCCAATCCCAATATCGCTATTCTCTTCATGGCAACACCTTTCAAACAAAAACTGTGAGCAAATAAAAAAGCAGAGGCTAAAATCCTCTGCTTCCCTCCGGCCTGTCTTCAGGCCTCTGGAGTCGTTTTTTGCGCAACCCAAAAGGCCCTTCGTCAAGCCGGAGGGCTAAAATAAAACCAATATGCGTATGTGTGTTTCAGTTGGGTTCGCAAGTCAGTATTCATGATGGCAAATTGTACCTGTAACTGATGCTTTTTGTCAAGTGTTTTTTTCGCAGACTACCTTGACATCCCCACCCCATTCCTCTAAACTCACCACAAGATCACAAAACTGATCCCGAAATTCTTGCGAAGTGAGTAGGAAACAAACGTGGAAGTTAACGCCGCTGGGGCGCTTACTCTTAAATCCGGCACAACCTCTTCTCAAGCAATCATTGCATGGGGTGGCCTCCAACGGCTGCCGGAGATACTGCATGCCTCTGGACTGCCCCACAGGCTATTCATTGTCACCGATGCGAACGTCGGAGAACTCTATGCAGGGCTAACCCTGGATACACTACAACAAGCCAGCTTTGCTCCCAACCTGCTGACCATTCCGGCAGGAGAATCGAGCAAATCACTGCTTTACTGGCAGCAAATTCTGGACTGGCTTGTAGAAAATAAAGCGGAACGCCAGGAGCCACTCCTGGCCCTGGGAGGGGGAGTCGTCGGCGATCTTACCGGTTTTGCCGCGGCAAGCTATCACCGTGGCATCCCTCTCATCCAGATTCCCACCACCCTGCTCGCGCAGGTCGACTCCGCCATAGGCGGCAAAACCGGCGTTAACCATCCAAAAGGCAAGAATCTCATCGGCGCCATCTACCAGCCCAGGCTCATCATCGTAGACCCCGCCTGTCTCCTGACCCTTCCCGACCGCGTCTACCGCGAAGGATGGGCCGAAATCGTGAAGTACGGCATGATTCTCGATGCCGAATTATTTGAACTCCTCGAAACCCATGCCGCTTCTCTTTACGCGCGCAAAGGTGACCCCGCGCTGCTGACCAGAATCATCAGCCGCTGCATCCAATTGAAAATGGACGTGGTCTCGTCAGATGAACGGGAAACCGGATTGCGCACGATTTTAAATTATGGTCATACCTTTGGCCACGCGCTTGAAGCACTTACAGACTACGGTGCCTGGCTGCATGGCGAGGCCGTTTCCATCGGCATGGAGGTCGCCGCTCATATTGCCGTCTCAAAAGGGCTGCTCTCACCCGGAGATGCATTACGCCAGCGACGGCTATTGCAAGCGCTCGGTTTGCCCACCCATTGTTCTGGCCTGGACATCGAAGCTCTTCTTATAGCTATGCAGCGAGACAAGAAGGTCCAATCCGGGCGCGTGCGCTGGGTTCTGCCTACACATATAGGGCATGCCGCTATCTATCATGATATTCCATTAGATACGGTTCGGAATGCCATAAACACTGTGCAGGCGGTACAATAAAGAAAAGCATGGCTATGCTATTTCTACTGCTGATGCCATTCCAAAAAAGAGGTCATTACTCATGTTTAGATTTCTCACCTCCGGCGAATCTCATGGACCGGGACTTACTGCCATCGTCGAAGGTATCCCCGCCGGTTTGCCGCTTTCGACCGAAGATATCGATCCACACCTCGAACGCAGGCAAGGAGGATATGGCCGCGGTGGAAGGATGAAAATCGAGAAAGATAAGGTCATCTTTCGCTCAGGAGTGCGCCACGGCCTCACACTCGGCTCACCCATCACCCTTGAGATCGAGAATCGCGACTGGCAGAACTGGCAGGTCAAAATGAGCGCCACCCCCGTGGATGAACCGGTTGAAGCCGTAACGCTCGTTCGCCCCGGACACGCCGATTTCGCCGGAACCATAAAATATGGACATCAAGATATCCGTAATGTCATCGAGCGTTCCAGCGCCCGCGAGACGGCGGCAAGAGTCGCCGTCGGCGCCGTTTGCCAGACCTTTTTAAGACAATTCGGCGTCGAAATCCATAGCCATGTCCTCTCTATTGGTTCCGTTGGTGATAGTGATGCTTCCAGAAGCGCTATCAGTAACTCTTTCTCACCTGAATATTGGCAGCAGGTCGAGCAATCCCCCGTGCGTTGCGGCGATAGCGAATTGACAGACAAGATGATTCGTCATATTCAAATGTGCAAATCACTAGGGGAGACCTGTGGCGGCGTATTTGAAGTGGTAGCCACAGGTGTACCAATTGGCCTCGGCAGTTACAGCCAGTGGGATCATCGCCTCAGCACGAGGCTGGCTGCCGCTCTGATGAGTATCCCATCCGTCAAGGGCGTTGAAATAGGCGCAGGCTTTGCATCTGCCGCTCTACCTGGCTCCCAGGTGCATGACGTGGTTCAATGGAGCGACCAGCAGGGCTGGCAGCACCTTTCAAATAACGCTGGCGGCATCGAAGGCGGCATCAGCAATGGAGCGCCAATCGTCCTACGAGCGGCGGTCAAGCCCATTTCAACGCTCGCCCATCCCCTGCCCACGATTGATATACGTTCACGTGAGAATGTAGAGAAAGGACGTTACGAACGCAGTGATGTCTGCATCGTCCCTGCCGCCGGAGTCGTCGGCGAGGCAATGCTGGCCATCGCACTGACTGAGGCATGGCGAGAAAAATTTGGGGGCGATAGTATGGCCGAGTCACTGGCAAATTATAACGCCTATATAGCTACGACCGGCGCTCACCCTCAACCTGAAACTGGCGAGAAGACAAAACAGGAGTGACACATGCGCCAGTTGCCAACCGGTATTTTAACACTCTTTTTCACCGACATCGAAGGCTCAACGCGCTTATTGCAGCAACTCGGTGACAGGTACGCCGGAGTGCTCCGCGATTGCCGCCGCCTGCTGCGAACATCATTCCAGCTTGGAAACGGCTACGAAGTCGATACCCAGGGCGATGCCTTCTTCGTCGTCTTTG
This sequence comes from Ktedonobacteraceae bacterium, assembly GCA_035653615.1. Taxonomy (NCBI): domain Bacteria; kingdom Bacillati; phylum Chloroflexota; class Ktedonobacteria; order Ktedonobacterales; family Ktedonobacteraceae; species Ktedonobacteraceae bacterium. The sequence goes on from DASRBN010000005.1 coordinate 35,726, forward strand.
AACGTGCCATTGATGCCGTGACATCGGCCATTACCGCCCAGCGCGCCCTCTTCACTACCGCCTGGCCGAACGAGGCGCAGGTGCGCGTTCGTATTGGCATCCACACCGGCGAACCGCAACTGGCCGAAGAAGGATATATCGGCCTGGATGTCCACTGCGCCGCTCGTATCATGAGCGCCGCTCATGGAGGACAGGTGCTGCTTTCCCGGTCAACACGCGACCAGGTTATGCCTGATTTGCCACCCGGTGTGCGCCTGGATGAACTCGGGCAATACCATCTCAAAGACATCGCCGGCCCGCAAGAACTCTTCCAGGTCGTCGTTCCTGACTTGCCCTCCGATTTCCCACCTCCTTCAGCCTTGAGCATACTCTATCCTATCCAGAATTTGCCGGCCCCGGCTACATCTTTCGTCGGTAGAGAACACGAGGTCGCGACCCTCTGCGAGCGCTTGCGCCATCCAGAGGTCCGTCTGATCACACTGTTGGGTACGGCAGGCGTCGGAAAAACTCGCCTGGCCATTCAGGTCGCCACGCAACTCGCGGACCTGTTCCCAAACGGCGTCTGCTTTGTGCCTCTCGAACAGGCAAGCGATGCTGCTGGCGTCGTGCCTGCTATTGCCCAGGCGCTTAACATCTCACCGGAAAAGGGCCTTTCACTCCTTGAGCAGCTAAAAATCAGCCTCCAAAAACAATCATTGTTACTGATCCTGGATAACTTTGAACACGTGATACCTGCCCGTCGTGTTGTCGCTGACCTGCTAACCGCCTGCCCCAGGCTAAAGATACTCGTCACCAGCCGCATCATGCTCCACTTGCAAGCGGAACACCTGTTTGAAGTGCGCCCCCTGGGTCTGCCCAGCCCGGCGCAATTACCCGATCTCAGCATTCTGCGGCACAATGCCTCGATCTCACTCTTTGTGCAGCGCTCCCAGGCCGTTCAACCCGACTTCCGCCTGGCACAGGAGAACGCTGCCGCTATCGTCGAAATTTGCCGGCACCTGGATGGTATTCCGCTTGCCATCGAACTCGCCGCGGCCCGTTCGCGCTATTTCACCCCCCAGGCTTTGCTCTCAAATCTGGAAAAAGGCCTCGCCTTCCTGCAGGCGCATTCTCAGGACTTACCGGAGCGCCAGCAAACCCTGCGCGGAGCCATTACCTGGAGCTACAATCTTTTACAAAGTTCGCAACAGCGTGTATTCCGCCGCCTCAGTGTTTGTGCTTCAGGCATAACTTTAGAAGCTGCCGCGCAGATTTGTACCGCAAGCGGCCCAATAGATGAGGATATCTTGGAGACGCTAGAGGCCCTCGTGGATCAGAGTATGCTGCGCATGCAGGTTCTCGAGCGCAATGAAATACGATTCTGGCTCTTGCAGATATTGCGCGAATATGGTTTAGAACTCCTTGCCCAAAACGGAGAATTGGAGACCACACAGGATGCCTTCGCCCTATATTATCTCTCCTGGACAGAACGTATAGCTCCACTGCTGCTTGGAGCAGAACAAACAGACTGGTTGGATCGTCTCGACCGTGATTATGAGAATGTACGAACCGCCCTCGAATGGCTATTGGAGCATTCCGGGCAAGAAAACGTACGGGCGGAACAGGCCTTGCGACTCTGTATAGCACTCATGTTTTTCTGGGAAGTGCGCGGGCACATCGGCGAAGGGCTGGCATTTCTCGAGCGCAGTCTTGCTCATAGCCAGCATGTCGCGCCATCCATACGCGCGCAGGCCCTGCACGATGCCGGCTTCCTGGCATTAATGCTCGATGAGAATGCGCGCGCCGAGGCATTCCTGCGCCAGGGCCAGCTCGTATTCCGCGAGACCGGCGATAAAGCTGGCATGGCCAATATCTTGCGACTGCAAGGAACGCTTGCCCTCGTCAAAAATAATTATAAGGTCGCCCGCCGCCTGCTCGAAGAAGCCCTGGCAATCTTTCGAGAACGCGGCGATGTACACCGCACCATCGCTACTCGCGATTCATTAGCCCAGATCGCTATCGCCCAGGGCGACTACGCCAGAGCGCGTTCGCTCCTGGAAGAGAATCTCGCTTCCTATAGGGCGCTGGGTGAGCAATATAACGCTGCCTATCAGCTCTATCTACTGGCACGCGTAAATTTTCTTTCCCGCGGAGAGCTTTCAAGAGTCCGCTCCATGGCGCAAGAGAGCCTTTCCCTCTTTGAAGAAGTCAGGAATGAGCGGCTTGCGGCATATGCCCGCAATCTGCTAGGGCAGATTCTGCTCCTGGAAGGAGAGGATACCACAGCAAGCACAATGTTCGAGGAAAGCCTGGCGGCTCTCAAGACTATGGGTGATCGTTCCGGTATCGCAGAAGTCCTCCTGAATCTTGCTCGCCTGGCGGCTTATCAAGGCGATACCCAAACCGCCTTCGCCCGCTGCACAGAGAGTTGGAACCTGCTTCAGATCATCGATTCGAAAGAACTGAGCGCCGCCTGCCTGGAAACATATGGAGAAATTGCGGTGCGGGATAGGCCACAACTGGCAGCGCGCCTATGGGGAACCGCCGCCACACTACGCGCAGCGATTCTGGCACCCATGCCTCCAATCTATCGCGCAACCTACTTAGCAGCAGTCACCGCGGTCCGCAATCGCCTCGGCCAGGAAGCTTTCCAACACGCCTGGTCCGAAGGCCACCACACGCCTCTCACACATGTGCAACTTGCCGGAGCGACCTGATACGGTTTGCGCTTGCCCGCATCCTACGCCTCTCGCACCCGTGCAGCTTGCCGAGGCACCGTAGGGGCCGATTTATTGCGCCCACCGCCGATGTATCGGCCCCCGCTCCCTGTTGAAATTTGACGACCCAATCGGTAAGGACCCCCAGGCCATGTCATTCTTCGCTGCGCTCAGAATGACACCGTGGCGAAACAGATTCTTCGCGGAGTTTCCCTTCGAGCGAAGCGAAAGGCTTAGCATGATACGAGATGGTCGTCAACATTCTATAGGGCCAGCAGCTCGTCCCTGTCCTGCCTGCCCTCACCTGGAAACCAGGTTGATCGCCGCGCTATCCGCGGAGCTACTTGTCTCCGAAAGTTCCCCGCTCCCCAACACCGCGTCCACAATCGTAGTCCCCTCAAGAGAGGCCCTGGAATAGAGCGAACCTCTTAAATCAGCACCGCTAAGATCGGCCTCTCGCAAGTCCGCGTCAGTCAGATTGGCCAGGTAGAGGTCTGCACCGTGCAGGTTTGCTCCCTTAAGATTTGCTTTTCTAAGGTAGCTCCCGCTCAAACACGCACCGCTCAGGTCTGCTTCTCTCAAATTCGCCTCTTGTAAATTGGCCTCTCTCAGGTTGCAGTCTTTAAGAATGGCCGCATGTAGATCAGCTTTCATAAGTAAAGCTCCGCTCAAATTCGCCTTACTTAGATCACATCCGCTCAGGTTTGCTGAATCAAGTATAGTGTCACGCAGCACTGTTTCACCCAAATTTAGCCCGCTGAGATCAATCCCACTGAGATTCATACCGCTCAGGTTAGCTCCACTAAGTTGAGCGCCTCGTAGTTGAAACTCGTGCAGGGCAACTCCCCGCAGATCGGCTCCCCGCAGATCCACACCGCTCAAATCCATTCCACTGAGAATCACACCATCAAGATAGCAGCCACGCAAGTCCGCGCCATGTATGAAAGCTCCGCGCAGCGTGGCTCCTTGCAGTATCGCCTGCTGGAGATTCGCCCCGCTAAGATTAGCCTGGATGAAACTTCCCCCACGCAGCGAAGCCCCTCTCAGATCAGCCTGCGAAAGATTGGCCCCATTGAGTATAGCCACATTGAAATCAGCCTGCGAAAGATTGGCGCCCCTGAGGTTTCCCTCGTAAAGGTTCGCCCCGAAGAGTTTCAAGCCCCTGAGATCGGCCTGCTCCAGATTACATTGAGAGAAATCCGCTCGATAAAGAATAGCACCGATAAGGATTGCTCCACTCAGGTCAACCTCTCTTAAGTCTGCCCAACTCAGATTAGCGAATCGCAAGTCTGCCTGGCTGGCGCTTGCTCGAAAGAAAATAGCCTGGAGCAAATTAGCGCCATTCAGATTCGCTTTATACAGGTGGGCCTCGCTCAAATTGACCTGGTAGAGATTAGCTGCGCTCAAATCGGCATTGCTCAAGTCTGATGCATGCAGATCTGCGCCTACCAGGTTCGCGCGCGAAAGATTGAAACCATTCAGCTTGCCCCGCGAAAGATTGGCCCCGCTCAAATTAACCGCAAGCCCTGGATTCTTTTCTCTCCACGCATTCCAGGCCTGAAAACCCTCTTTGAGTAGACGAAGTTGATATCGATCTGCCAGGAAAATCACCTCCTCACGGCCCGCACCGTAGGGGCCGATTGATCGCGCCCAGCGCCGATTCATCGGCCCTTGTGGGATCATCATGTGAATTGATTAAACCGCACTGACTCTTCACAAAATATTCGTTTTGTCGTTCCCCAATAAATGAACGCCACTTGACAAGAAGCACTGCGCATTGTAGAAAGAAACAATGCTTGAGTAAGGCTCAGGTTAGTAAATTCTGCTTAGCGAAAGGACGTGAATGTGACCCGCCTGCGTGTTGGTCCGCTGGTACGTGCTACCGGCCCGGATCATGTTGCAATCTGGACAGAATGGACCCAGCCTACCGGCATTGTTTTGCGAGCAACCCCCGATGCTCATTCCCCCTACCAACACCAGGAAATACCCTTTGTTCGTTCGCATACCATCACTGTTGGCGGGCGACATTACGCAATCTCTCGATTAACCGGTCTACAGGCCGCTACATGGTACACGTATGAGATTACCTCCACGATACAGGATATGCAACAAATCTCACCACCTGAGCCAGAATCCGCTACTTCAATACTTCAATGTTTTCGCACGTTTGACCCTCCCGAAGCTGGTAGCGCTCTGCGGCTTGCCTATGGTTCCTGTCGCAAGCTATCGTCGTCTGAACCCGATGCTCTAAGCGCTTTCGGGTCCTGGTTGTCGCGTTCCTTCCACGAACGAGAAACTCTATGGCCCCACCTCTTACTACTCATCGGCGATCAGATTTATGCCGATGACTACACAGGCAGGCGCAAACGCACGCGACCTCTTCCCTCAAATGCCGGCCAGGAGAAATCAGGACGGGCGGGAGCCCAATCGTTCGCTGAATTTGCGGACCTCTATGAAACAACATGGACATGTGATGCCGGCATACGGCAGGTACTCGCCGCATTGCCCATCTACATGATCTTCGACGATCACGAAATTACCAATGGCTGGAATATCTGGCCCGGATGGCGATCACTTGCCCTGCAACACGGCCTCGAACAAATGCTTGTCGACGGGCTGGTTGCTTATTGGGTCTACCAGGGATGGGGTAATGTTTGCATGCAAAGTCCTGAGAGCTATCCCTTGCTCGCCATTATGCACAAAGCAACACAGAGCGGTCAGGATGCGCTTGAAGACCTGAGAGCATACATGCGCCGCGCACTTTATCAAGATATTCATCTCCACTGGCATTATGCCATTCAAACAAATCCCCCCATCTTTGTCGCCGATGTGCGTGCAGATCGACCGGCATCACTCAGTGCGGCAGACGATCATAGCGAACCCGCGCATATTATGAGCCAGGAACAAATGAAAGAACTTCACGCCTGGATGCAGCAGCACGATTCTACTCCTGTCCTGCTGGTCTCTTCGGTACCTGTATTATTAACGCCATTCATCGGCTTCGCGGAATACCTGATGGGCGTTCGTCCGCTTCATAACGCTCATTCTGCCACTATACGCGGCCTGGGACGCTATCTTGCCCGCATACAACAAAAGATTTCCTTACGCATGAGCTTTGACCACTGGCCGGTCTTTGCCGCCACATGGCGCGAATTCGTCAAACTGCTGCAAACCCGCCAGCATGATATCATCGTTCTATCCGGTGATGTCCACTTCTCCTACTCAATGGCAGCCTATCGCGGATTTTCCCGCTTCCGCAAACGTGCAACGTTCTACCAGTTAGTTGCCAGCCCGTTCAGCAACACCTTAGAAAGCCGCGATAAACGGCTGGTAGCCGGTCAGGCCTGGATAAAGCGCTTCATCTATGGCGGATTGCACGTGCGTATGCTGCCTCTCTATCATCCCAAAACAACAAAACACCTATCTCACGACCTGCTCTTCCAAAATACCGTCGCGCTTGTGACATTCCAGGTATCCCCCTCAGAGCGCGGGTTGGGCTTCCAACAGGTCTATCTTGGCATCAAAGACGGAATACTACAGGCAGTTGCCACGAATGGAGTTGAAACATGAAACAATACGGTAGCCAGAGTATGATTGCGCCCTTACGAAAAGTGCTTGTAAAGCGTCCAGAGGAATCCTTCGCCGTGGATGACCCCGCCGCCTGGCACTATACGGCGCGTCCAGACCTATCTGCAGCCAGGCAGGAGCACGATAACCTTGTTGCTTTGCTGCGACAGGCCGGCGCCGAGGTCATATACCATGATGAACCCCAGCCCGGTCGCGCCGACGCCATCTTCGTCTTTGATCCCGCTCTGGTGACCGATCAAGGCGCCATCATCCTCTCCATGGGCAAGCCCCAGCGTCGTGGAGAAGAGGCCGCGATGGCACACTGCTTTGAACAACTCGGTATTCCGGTACTCTATACCCTGCACGGTGAGGCGCGCGCCGAAGGTGGAGACCTGCTCTGGCTCGACCATGATACATTGGCGGTCGGCCTGGGATTCCGCACAAACGCCGCGGGTCTTGACCAGCTGCGAGAAGCCTTGCACGCGATAGGCGTGCGCGTGCTTCCCGTCGAACTCCCTTACTACACCGGGCCAGAAGCCTGCCTGCACTTGCTCTCGCTCATCAGTATCGTCGATCACAACGTGGCCGTCGTTTATCCCCCGCTGCTCGCCGTCCCATTCTGGCAAGAACTCAAGCGGCGAGGCTTCAAACTCATAGAAGTGCCCGAGGCTGAATTCGCTACCATGGCTCCCAACGTACTCGCGCTCGCCCCTGGTCGCTGCCTGATGCTGGAAGGGAATCCCATCACTCGCCAGCGCCTTCAAGACGCCGGCTGCGACGTAATAACCTACCGTGGCAACGAGATTTCCCTGAAAGCCGAAGGCGGAGCAACTTGCCTTACCCGCCCAATCCTGCGGGAATATGACTGATTCCTTTTGGGGTGATAGTCACAAGACGCTTGCGAGCAAGCTCGTCAGGGGTCCAGAGGCGCTTGTCTTCCCTGGAGAATGGTCAGGAAGAAAGCTTAAATGAGCTGGCAAAAGCAACCGCTTCCTCCTCGCTCATGTCCTTGCCGGCATTATGAGCCGCATCCCAATGCTCTGCATCCACCCGATCCTGGATAGAGAGCATCACCTGTTGAATAAAGTTGTTATTCTTTATCCAGGGCGTAAAACCCGTTTTGCTTTGACGACCCTCCGCCGCACCCCATAACCGCGCGGCTTGCAGGCTGGCCGATTCTGGGTCTGGCAGCCCACGCAATCCAACCGCGAAACCTAACCACCCAAGTGCCGTAGTAATAAACTGTTTGTGCTCCAGTTCATGGCTGATCTGGATACTCTTAATCAGTTTGTCAATCGACTCATCGTATTTACACTCCAGCAGCACCAGCCCACCCTGGTCCTTCAGCAGGTCAGCAATCGCACTCCTGTCACCCTCCTGCTCGAATAATTCGAGGGCTTGAGTATGCAGTAACCGCATTTGCTCAAAGTCACCCAGGAAAGCTGCCACCGTTCCTAAATAAAAGAGGAATTGGCCGCGCCACCATCTATCTCCTGTCGGAGAGAGCAGCTGCAACCCTTGTGTGAATACCTCGTGCCCCATCTCGTATTCGGCCATAGCCAGAGTCGGCCATCCGCGGTGAAGCAAGGCTGCCGCCAGGCCCCGCGAATCATCCAGTTGCTGCCACAGAGCAATGCTTTCCTCCGCCAGTTCTGCTGCCCGGGGCTGATCGTTTTGCAAACTCGTCAAGCGCGACATCTCGCTCAGTGCTTTAGCACGCGCGGCAAGCACGTTTGGATCGAGCATACCCCGTTCAGCAGTTTCCAGCGCATCTTGCAACTCTCTGCGGCTTTCATCCAGGTAGCCCCTCCATTCCCAGAAAGGTCGTAATGCTGCTGCCAGGCGCAGGCATAGCTCAACGGCGTACATCTCCATTTCAAAAGAAACTCCCGGCACTCTTCTTTCCCCTCCGGTAATCTCTTTCCCTGCGCTCCCTGTGCGGGCTCTAACCGGAGAAAAGATCTGTATCTTTTTTCCCTCCCTCGCCTTTTGCAGCGACCATTCCAGTGCCGCCTGGAAGTTATCGCGCTCGACCGCCAACCGTTTCAGCCATTCAAACTGTTGCCGGCCTCGCAAGCCAATCTCGCCGGCCTCCGCTAACCCCAGATAATAGCAAGCGTGCCAATCGCGCAGCCGCTCAATCTCCCCCTGTTCTATGAGCTGCTCAACAGCATATTCTCTCAATGTTTCCAGCATAGTAAAGCGCGCCTGCTCAATTGACTGTTGCACCAGCAGGCAGTTGTTTACCAATTGTTCGATCATCACCAATGCGGAATCTGAGGTCAGGGCATATCCATGTCCTGCCGGTATATCTCGCATCAAAGCCTCAGCCGCCTCCAACGACCAGCCGCCATTAAATACTCCAAACCGGCAAAACCACATCTTCTCGCTCGGCGAAAGTAAATTGTAACTCCAGATGATAGTGTTGCGCATCGTTTGATGCCTGTCGGGCAAGTCCCTGGCCCCGCCTACGAGCACAGGAAGCATTTTCTCCCCCAGCTTTTCCAGCAGCTTTGTTGGCCCCAACACCTTCATATGTGCGGCAGCTAGCTCCAGCGCCAATGGCAGACCATCAAGCCTCGCGCAAATTTGCGCGATAGCAGCGGCATTTTGCGCGCTCAAAGTAAAACTCGGCTCCCTCGCCTTTGCCCTTGCCACGAACATCTGGATCGCCCCATACTTCTCCAGCAACGTCGCTTCCATAGTTGTCCCAGCGGCAGGGAGATTCAGGGGCGGCACGTTGAAGATATGCTCCCCACTCAACTGCAAGATAACCCGGCTGGTAATCACTATCTTCAGCCCTGGAGCAGTTGCCAACAACTTACTGACGATAGTGGCTCCTTCAGCCAGCTGCTCGAAATTGTCCAGCACCAGCAGCAACCGTCTGCTATGCAAATAGTTCGTCAGGCTCCCTAAAGGAGAAGAATCCGGTGTAAGCCGGATGTTCAAAGCCTGCAGGATGCTCATCGGTACCTGGGCCGGATTGTGTACAGCCGCCAGTTCCACAAACCAGACACCATCATCGAATGTATCGATCAGTGCGTTCGCCACGGAAAGTGCCAGCCGCGTTTTCCCACTTCCACCCGGCCCAATCATTGTCACCAGCCGCACACTGTCCTGTAGCACGAGCTGCCGGAGTTCTTCCACTGCCTGGTCGCGACCGATGAGCGGCGTGACCTGCGTCGCCAAATTATGGCGAGCAGAGCGCATAAAAGTACTCGAGTTGTTGGAAAGGGCAGGCCTGGCAGTTTCAGTCGTCAGTTCGCTTAAAGGGTGGCTGCGCCATTCACTCTCACTAAAGATGTTTGGCTCGGCCCCCACAAGGTGAAGTAATTCGAGCGCCTCTTCACGCGTGGCGATTGCCTGCCATTTTGCTAGTATGAGGATAACCTTTTTTACTTCCTGCTTCGTCAAATAGGCTTTGGTCGTACCATGTAATTTGCGGTTCAATACTTTATGGTTCAGTCCAAGTTCTTGGGCCAGGTTTTTTTGCGAAAAGCCGCCCTGCCGGAGATATCCTTGTACTCTTCCGGCGAAAGTCACGCTACCCGGTTCTATTACGCTACTCATATTTTGCTCCTGCCAGTTTACTTTATGCCCTTTAATACCTGAGTAGACAATGAGTAGACGATGCGTTACCAAATCCCTCGTATTTCTGCCGGAGTACAGTATACTTGGAACGACGAGGTAAAATCAAGAGAAGGTTGGGAAAAGGATATGGTGAGCAATAACTATCACTATACGCCGTTTCTCAATTCCTGAACTCAAGTCCTTGACGTGAGATGGACTGCTCTTAGCAAAACTACCTCCAGATTATGCGGGACCGGGGGGGCCCGCATACTTTCTTTTTTGGCTCACTTTCATACACTGAAACAGCCCTCTTTTCAAACCTCGACTTCGATCCCCTTGCCCAGCTCTTGTGCCTTTCTATAAACATAGAGTGCTGTAGCGACATCCTGCACAGCCACCCCCACGGATTTAAAGAACGTAATCTCATCCTCTGAGCTTCGTCCTACCTGCTTCCCCGTCACTAAATCACCCAGTTCAATCCAGCTCTCCGGCCCAGGAATCAGACCGGCGGCAAGCGGTTGCAGTAGATCGCCTGCCTCGCTGAGTGCAGCTTCTCGCAGGTCAACCACGATGCGCGCCTGTGCCAGCATCTCGCCATCCACCTCGCGCATCTCAGGCGTAAACGCGCCTATCGCGTTGATGTGCGTTCCCTTTCCCACTTCTTGCCGCTGGAAAAGTGGCTCAGTAGAGGCCGTCGCGCATGCTACCAGGGTCGCGCCCTCCAGCGCTTCACGCGAAGAGCCTGCTCGCACTACAGGCGGGCAGGCCGGGCCGAGCAGCGATTGTAGCCTGCTTTGTAGGTGCAAGAAATGTTCGTCGCTGCGATTAACAACGCGCACCTCGCGCAAAGGACGCACCGCGGAAATTGCCATCACCTGCGTGGTCGCCTGTGTGCCCGCGCCAAAAAGCGCCAGAATGTTAGCATCCCGCCGTGCCAGCAAATCGGTTGCCAGCCCGGAGACTGCCCCGGTGCGCATGGCAGTCAGCCAGTTACCCTCCATAATCGCCAGCGTCTGGCCGGTTGCCGCATCCAGCAGCAAGACTGTAGCACAGAGGCGTGGCAAATTCCGAAGCGGATTGCGCGGCATAACCGTAATTATCTTTAGACCGAAAGCCTGCTCTCGCACAGTTTGTAATAAAGAGGGCATCAGCAACGCCAGACCTTCTTCCGCAAGGTCGATTGCCTGGCGTTGTGGAGCCTGAGCGGAACCTGTACTCAATGCGCGAAATGCGACTCGCATCGCATCGATGACTTCCGTCATATCCAGGCATTGTTCCATATCAGCGCGCGAAAGTATCAGAGCCATAAGAATGCTCCCTGTTTCCTAAAGCCGTTACCATCATAGGCGCGAATCGTTTGGCAATACAAACAATATGATAAATAAAACCGTCTCGCAAGAGTAACAACAAAAGATTCCTATCTTCCCTAATCCTGTTCAGTATGATATCCTGCATGCGACTAGAGAAGGCATTCTAACGAATCTGGAGGTTCAATTCTTGAAAGTTGTAGTTACAGGAGGAGCAGGCTTTATTGGCTCCCATCTTTGCACTCGTCTCTTACAAGAAGGACATAGCGTCCTTTGTGTTGATAATCTCATCACCGGTTCAAAATCCAATATCCAGCCCTTGCTCGAAAACCCGCAATTTCGTTTTCTGTTGCAAGATGTGACCCAACCCTTTGCCTTTGAAGCCGATGCTATTTTTCACCTCGCCAGTCCGGCCAGCCCGGTTGGCTACCTGGAAAATCCCATTGCCACCATCCTCGTCAACAGTCAGGGTACATACCAGATGCTGGAACAGGCCCGCAAGCAAAACGCCATGTTCCTGTTCTCCTCAACCTCTGAAGCATATGGAGACCCGCTTGTACATCCCCAGACAGAAGATTACTGGGGCAATGTCAATCCGGTTGGGCCGCGTGCCTGCTATGACGAGAGCAAGCGCCTCGGCGAGACGTTGACCATGGAATATGTCAGGCAATATCATGTCGATGCTCGCATCGTCCGTATCTTTAATACCTATGGCCCTAATAGTCAGGCCAATGATGGCCGTATGATACCGAATTTCATCACCCAGGCATTGCAAGACAAACCGCTCACTATTTATGGCGACGGTACCAAAACCCGCAGCATCTGCTATGTAAGCGATCTGGTCGAGGGCCTTCTACTGGCCATGTTCAAGCCTCACACCACAGGCGAACTATTTAACCTTGGCAATACAGAAGAGCATACTGTCTATGAATATGCCCAGACGATTATCCGCCTGTGCGAAGCCTCGTCGGAAATTATCTACGAACCTGCGCGCGTGGATGACCCTGAGCGCCGCCGCCCCGATATCTCAAAAGCCGAACGCGTGCTCGGCTGGCATTTCAAAGTCGGCATGGAAGAGGGCTTGCGTCGTACCATCGAATGGTTCAGCAGCCAGCGAACCTTTTTAACAACGGTCTTGTAGTTTCAATCCCTGCACGTGAGGAGTCTCGCTGCTGCCGCGTCCCTATGGGTGGTCCGTGGGGATAGTGCCTGCCCGCCTGGGGGCCATTATATGCGAAAAGGTAAGAGCAAGTGCAAAATGAAATAGAAAATAAGATCCATGAATATTCCCGGTACCGGTGGCATCGATAGAGCCACTCGTCCTTTAGCATCTACCAGAACCGGCATAACATTCGACGGGTTCCGGCAGTATATCACAACATCAAATCTGATCGGTTTGATAGGGGCCCTTCTTGCAATCTTTCTCTTGCTCGCTCCGCCTGCTCCCTGGAATATCCGTTTACCGCTCTATCTTGTCGTCCTGGGCTGGACTATCCTGCGCCCGCGAACAGCGCTCTACCTTCTACCGCTAGCCATACCCTGGGGCTCGCTCGACTACATCACCCTGGCCGGACTGCGCGTCGATAGCGCGGACATTCTCGTTGCATTCCTGGCTGCCGGCTGGCTCCTGAGTTATGCACTCCCCTCATATATGGCAGGGCCGCGGGATCGCACGCTTTCACATATTCCGGCGTATCTTGTGCTGGCAACCCTGGCCCTGCTCAGCGTAATGTTTCTTTCTGTCACTGTCGCATTAAATAAAAGTGACAGTCTGAAAGAGATCAGCAAATGGCTGGAATTTCTCCTACTCCTGGTGATAGGAGCGCAATATATTCGCACCCGCCGCCAGCTCTGGACGATGATCATTTTCATCTGCCTTGCAGCCATCTCGCAGGCCTTTTATGGCTATATTCAGTACCTGTACAATATCGGGCCAGAAGCGTTTGTGCGCGATGCCAGCCTGCGTGTCTACGGCACATTCGATCAGCCCAACCCTTTCGCGGGCTATATTAACATGCCCTTGAGCATCGTCCTGGCCGTGGCATTACTGGGTCGTGGTCGGCTGACTCGCATCCTCGCCGGAACCGCCACCATCCTGCTGGGCATCGTCGTCTACCTGACGCAATCGCGTGGCGGAGAAATGGCGCTTGCCACCGCCCTCGTCTTTATCATACTGGTCGGTATGCCTCAGATACGCACCCTCATGCGAGTTGGAATTCTTGCTATCTTTGCCTTTGTAGAAGCATTACTGGCCGGCTTCATTCCTCTCACCATCTTCAATCCAATCTTGCACATCCTCGGACTCGTGCAAATATCTTTGACGCAGCCAACTGCTCAGGATTATTCCACAGCGGAACGACTGGCGCATTGGATCGCAGGCCTGCACATGTACTTTGCTCATCCCATCCTCGGCGTCGGCATTGGCAACTATCCGGATGCCTATCCACAGTACTTTATTACTATCTTCACCAATTCTCTGGGCCATGCTCATAACTATTACATCAATATCGCTGCTGAAACCGGTTCAATAGGATTGATCGTCTATATCCTTTTCTTGCTCGCGATCTTCATCGCTGCGGGAGGGGTAGTTCGTAATATATCTAGAAAGTACGCCCTGGCAAAAGCTCATGCGCCCGAGGCCCGGCCCGCAATTGAGGCCCCGCTGGGAACCCGTAATAAGCTGGTCTTACTCTTGCATCCCGTCAGAATGATGCAACATTACCGGCGGCAAAATCGTTTTAAAATTGTCAGCCAGCTCGCGAACGATAGAGCCTTAGCTATTGGCCTCTTCGCCGCTCTTCTGACGGTTTGCGTACATAACATCGTTGATGATCTCTATGTTCATAGTTTAACAAGTTTAATTGCGTTACTACTCATCGCACTTATCCGTCTAGAGAGAGTAACGTCCGCCCCAATGGATTAAGCGGCAATGGAGGTTTTTTTTGATTACGTCTGATAAGAGTAGTGCATCTGAACAAAATCAGCCCGAAGATATAGAGGAAAAAAAGTCCGAACTTCTCCAGTCACAAGAGGCAGGCGGCGATCCGGAAATCACACGCGATCAGTTATCGCTGGGGAAGCGACTGTTGAACTGGCGTACAATCATCCCACTGGTTATCGTCATCGCTTCTCTCGTGTATGTTGTACATAAGGAAAACATTGATCCCCAGCAAACCTGGGATACAGTACGCTCGGCCAACCTTCTCTTCTACTTAGTAGCCTTTTTTGTCTACTACCTCTCGTTTCCCATCAGAACCGTGCGCTGGAGAATGCTGCTGGTAAATGCCGGCTTTACGCGTGCAAATGGCATTAAATTACCCGGCTTCTTCAAGCTTTTAGAGATCATTTATCTATCCTTCTTTGCCAATGTAGTTGTCCCTGCAAGGTTGGGTGAATTATATCGTGCCTATCTCTTACGGCAAGAGGCCGGAGTATCGGCAACACGCACATTTGGCACCGTATTGGCGGAACGCCTGCTTGATTTTATCGTCCTGCTGCTCCTCTTCATCCCGGCGGCCATCATCAGCCTGCACGAAAACATACCCACACAACTGCGCTTTGGATTGTATGCCACGCTGGCGCTGGTAATGGTCGGCATTGTAAGTTTGATCGCGCTGCGCCTGTTTCGTTCCCATATCGGAAGAATCGTGCCGGAGCGCTTCCATGGGCACTACAACCACTTCCAGGAGGGGACGCTCGGCTCATTTAAACGCGTACCCGCCCTGACAGGATTGACCATCACTGTATGGTCGTTCGAAGCGCTGCGTTTCTTCTTTGTCGCGCTGTCACTGCACCTGTTTAATGGCAATATTGGGCAGATCTTTGTCGCCTCGCTCTTCATCGCCCTTGGTGAGTCATTGCTCACCATCGTGCCTTTCACTGCCGGCGGCGTCGGACTGGTCGAAGGCGGCATGCTTGCCATGATCGCCCTCTTCCATCCCAACACCTTGAGCCTTGCCGCCGCGGCCATACTGCTTGATCGCTCAATTAGCCTCTTCAGCATCCTGATCTTTGGCTTCATCCTCTTCATGGTCGCCTTTGGTAGGCAAACAGCCAGGCAAAAGAAGCGGATCAACCAGAGCATAACTGTGCAAAAAGAACCAGCAGTTGCTCAAAAATAGCGTCAATCATACAAAGCCGCTATTGCCTGCGCAGTAGCGGCTATTTTTTCGCGCACCTGCCTGGGACTAAGCACCCTGGCATCCGATCCCAATGAAAGCGCATATGAAACCGCCTCTTCCAGCGATTCCATATTCACATGCACCACCACACTTCCATCTGGCTCTTCATCCAATACGCTGTAGTCACCACGCAAAGCGGAACGCGCAGGGGCTTGAACGCGCAGCTTTAAAACAACCGGCTGCATCTGCTCTTCAATATGCCTGCGGGCCTCCTGCCAGTAAATTCGCAGGTCGAAATCCGCCCGTCGCTCCATCTTCTCCTCGCACACTTTCAAGTCTTCGATGAAACTCACGCGGTACGTATGAAAATCCTGGCAGCCATGACAAAAGCCCACAAAATACCAGATGCCCGTGCGCGCGTGTCGGCGCGACAACCCCTTGTAAACCAGCCCATAAGGATCGACTCGCATCCATTCCAATGATGAAGGTTGGCACGGCTGCGGATAGAGCACCTGCAGCCGGCAAGAACCAAGTATCGCCAGGCGTATCTCCTCGAGATAGACGGCAGAAGATGTCGAACTCTCATACCAGGCGGACGTATCAAACAGAATCCGTTCCCTGGCCGCCTTTACATCGACACGATACTCTTCAGGCAGCGCCGCCTCCAATTTTAAAAGCGCGCGTTGCAATCCGTCATCATCAGCAAAGAGGCTGTAATTTCCGGCCATATCTGCGCTCAGTACCAGTGAAACCGCCTCTTCACGCGTGAAAATTGCCGACTCGAAATGGTAGTCGTCGGGCAGATAGTAGCCGCCGCCCGGCCCATAGTCCATCGACACCGGCACATGCGCTAGCGATAGCGTATCTACATCGCGATAAATGGTGCGGGTTGAGACCCCCAGAATTTCGGCGAGGCGCCTGGCAGTCATTTTGCCCCGCGCATGGAGTAGCAAGGTAATAGCCATCAACCGTTCAGACTTTTGCATATGCACATTAGCCTTGTAATTACAAAAATGACCCTACACGCAATTTCTTAGCGAGGCCAGGAAAACCCAGAAAAGACTGACAACCAGTTGTCACTCATTATACTATATACTGCCATCACCTACAGATATTCTTAGCCATAGAATCTCCCGAAAGGAAAACGGTGTGACTCCTTCAACTAAGGACAATCCTACTACATCTATGTCTACTAATTCTTGGAAAGCCAACTTGCGCATTTATATGCGTATCATCGCCCTGCTGCGACCCCACTGGCTCTACTCAACAGG
This sequence comes from Ktedonobacteraceae bacterium, assembly GCA_035653615.1. NCBI lineage: Bacteria > Bacillati > Chloroflexota > Ktedonobacteria > Ktedonobacterales > Ktedonobacteraceae > Ktedonobacteraceae bacterium. Next base: position 52,258 of record DASRBN010000005.1, read on the forward strand.
TTCTGTTGTCTGCCTGGGCCTTGCAACCGGCTTTGGATTGATCGTCCCCTGGTTACTCGCGTGGATCATCGATAGAGGCTTCGCGGATGGACAAATCGGCCCCTTGCTGCTGGCCGCTGGCGCCATACTGGGAACCAGCGCCTTGCGTGGCCTCTTCGCCTATGGCCAGGGCTACCTCTCGCAGGCCGTATCAAGTCTCGTAGGCTATGACCTGCGTGACCAGTTGTATGACCACCTGCAAAGGCTCAGTTTCTCGTTCCATGACGAGTCAGAAACAGGACAGTTGATGTCGCGCCTCACCGTTGATATCGAGGCCGTGCGTAACTTTATCCCGCTCGGTTTGCTGCGCGGTCTGCTGGCAATAGTGACCTTCGGCGCCGTCAGCATCATCCTGTTCCGGCTTGACTGGCGCCTGGCCCTGGTCACAATGCTCTGCGTACCAGTCCTGGCGTTTCTCTCCTTCCAGGTTGCCCGCCGCCTGCGACCAATCTGGCTGGATGTGCAAAACGAAACCGGCGCGTTAGGTACTGTCATGCAGGAAAGCCTCAGCGGTGTGCGAGTCGTCAAAGCCTTCGCGCGTGAAAATTTCGAAATAGCGAAATATGAAAAGAAAAATCTTGAACTACGCGAACTTAATTTGAGCGCTATGCGGCTCTCGGCCTGGAATCAGCCATTAATGGTGCTCGCACTCAATGTCATCACTGTATTGATTGTCTGGATCGGCGGCGTTGCTACCATCGGCCATCAACTCAGCCTCGGCACGCTGGTAGCCGTCACACAATACATTTTTCTGTTGAACACGCCTGTACGCACCTTCGGCTTCATGGTCACCTGGTTCATGCGCGGCCTCTCCGGCGGCACGCGCATCTTCAGCGTCATGGATACTGAACCCGCCATTGTTGATGCTCCAGGCGCGCTGGAACTACAAGATATACAGGGTCACGTACAATTTGAGCATGTCTCTTTCGCCTATGGCAACGGTCGAGAAGTGCTGCACGATATCAATATTGATGCGCAGCCCGGTCAGATCATCGCTATTCTGGGTGCCACAGGCTCTGGGAAAAGTACGATTCTGCACCTGCTGCCCCGCTTTTATGACGTAACCGCCGGCCGTATCCTGGTCGATGGACACGATGTGCGCGAGGTAACGCAGGCCTCCCTGCGCCGCAATATCGGCCTGGTCTTGCAGGACGTCTTCCTTTTCAACGCCACCCTGCGCGACAACATCGCCTTTGGCCGTTTCGATGCCACGGACGAGGAGATCATCGCGGCGGCAAAGATTGCCCGCATCCACGATTTCGCCGCCAGCCTGCCCGATGGCTACGACACCTGGGTCGGCGAGCGCGGCGTCACGCTTTCAGGCGGCCAGAAGCAGCGCGTCGCCATCGCCCGTACCATTCTCCTGAACCCTCGTATCCTCGTCCTCGACGATTCGACCTCCAGCGTCGATATGGAGACCGAGTATCTGATCCAGCAGGCCCTGGATGCCGTCATGCGCGGGCGCACCTCGTTTGTCGTCGCCTCTCGCGTGCGCACCATCAAGCATGCCGACCAGATCATCGTGCTCGAAGCAGGCAGAATCATTGAACGCGGCACCCACGAGACCCTGTTAGCGCAAGGTGGAGCTTATGCCAGATTATACGACTTGCAGCTGCGCGAGCAGGAAGAGTTTGAAGCACGCTTGTTAGCCTCCTCAGAGGATGAGGAACAGCGCGAGGAGGAAGATCAGGGTGCATTTGAACCCGGCGATCTCATACCCCCAACTGAGGAGCGAAGGGAGGTCACGCGATGAAGCTCAAAACCTACACTTCTTACCGTCAAAGCAAATTCTGGCAGGAGAATACGCTCGAAAGGTCAGACGAGAACATCTCAGGCAACTTCGAGTGGAATCTCATCGCGCGCTTCGCCCCATACGTTGCGCGCCACAAACGCGCAACAATCGCCAGCGTCCTCTTAATGCTGGTGTACACGGCGCTCAACCTGGCAAATCCCTACCTGATCGGCGTGGCTATCGACAAATTCATTGGCCACAACGATTTAAGGGGCCTGGCCATCATCGGCATTGTTCTGCTGCTGGTCAATGTTGCCATGTGGCAGGCGCAATACTGGCAGGTCTGGTTTATGTCATGGGCCGGGCAGCAGGTACTCTATCGTCTCAGCTCCGATATGTTCGTGCATCTGCAAAAACTCTCGCTGGGCTTCTATGATCGCACGCAGGTCGGGCGTGTCATGTCGCGCCTGCAAAGCGACATCGATGTGCTGGAGTCGATGCTGAGTTCGGGATTGCTCTCCATGCTTGGCTCGTTGGTAGCGTTGGTCGGCATCATCGCGGCAATGCTGGCGATGAACGCCCTCATGGCATTGCTCGCCTTTACAGTATTGCCCGTCATGATCGGTATCGCCGCCTTCTGGCAGCGTTTTGCCCAACGTTCCTTCCGCCGCACGCGCGCTGCCATCTCCATGGTCAACGCTACCTTGCAGGAGAACATCTCCGGTATGCGCGTGATCCAGAGCCTGGTGCGCGAAGACCGCAACCGCGCGGAATTCGACGAACTCAACTCCTATAACCGCGATACCAATCTCGAAGCCAGCCGTGTTGCCGCGCTCGTGTTGCCGCTCGTCGAAGTCGTAGCAGCTCTGGCAATCGCCCTCACCGTCGTCTACGGTGGCATACAAATAGCGCATGGAGCGCTCACCGTCGGTACGCTCGTCGCTTTCACGCTCTACATCAACCGTTTCTTTGATCCCATTCGTGATATCAGCCAGCAGTACACTCAGTTGCAGCGTGCCGGTGTCGCGGCAGAGCGCATTTTCCAGATTCTGGATATGCCCGTCGAAATTGTAGATAGGCCCGGTGCGCAAGACCTGCCACAGATAAAAGGCGATGTCGAGTTCCGCCACGTCAAATTTGGCTATATTCGTGATTTGCCTGTACTGCATGATCTGAACCTGCACATCAAGGCCGGCCAGACCGTCGCTATTGTAGGACCTACGGGCGCTGGCAAAAGCACCATCGCCGGACTCATAGCCCGTTTCTACGACATACAATCCGGTGCCATCTTGATCGATGGTCACGACATTCGCGACGTAACGCAGCGTTCCCTCCGCAGCCAGATCGGCGTAGTATTGCAGGAGCCATTCCTCTTCACCGGCACCATTCGCGACAACATCCGCTATGGTCGCCTCGAAGCCACCGACCAGGAGGTCATGGAAGCCGCTCAAGCCGTCGGCGTACACGATCTTATCATCCAGCTTCCAGAAGGATACGATACCATTATTCGCGAGCGCGGGCGCAATCTCAGTGTAGGCCAGCGCCAGCTGATTTCATTCGCGCGCGCCCTACTCGCCGACCCGCGCATCCTGATCCTGGATGAAGCCACCGCCAACATCGACACCTTTACCGAGGTGCTGGTGCAGCAGGGCCTGCGCCGTCTCCTCCATGGCCGCACCGCCCTGGTAATCGCGCACCGCCTCTCGACCATCAAAGGCGCGGACAATATCGTCGTACTCCAAAATGGTCGCATCGTTGAGCAGGGCACGCACGCAGAGCTGCTACAACTCGACGGCATGTACGCTTCCTTATACGCCATGGGCTTCCGGCATACAATGAGCGAGACGAAGTGAGGTAAGTCGATTACTGCCTGCCTGTTGTCTGTCCTTGCTTGAAACATCTATCTGATCAGTTTAACTGTTTTAATTGGTGAAAGGTACCGTTGTTTCGCCCATAATCAGCAAGTCGGGACTCAAGAGGGGTGGCAAGTGGGAACGCGGTCAATGCCAATTTTAAGGCTTGTCTTAAGCAGACCCTGACGAGAGGAAACCTCGCCCTTGACGAAGCACTGGAGCCGCATCTGTCGAAAGAAGAGGAATTGGGTGATTCAGATGTGCTAACTCTTCTTCATCAGAAGTTTATCATTACTGCTCTATCAATCTGTCAATGGTGTATTTATTTTTGATCAAAAATAAATACACCATTGACAAATTGTTAACGATGTGTTATATTTTTATTGCAAAATGTAATGAGTGGGGAGTACCCACTACCAATGCGATCAAATAGGCTCGTAGAGTCATTGATGACGCCGGGATGCCAGCCACATAGCTTGCCGGTTCGCTTTATACCATTGAGCTTTGTTGAAAATTGATACTTGTTAGCATTAAAAATAGCGCAATATATTAACTTGAATATTGCTGTAGTTCTATCTCTGCCTTGGCAAAAAGATAGAAAGAGGGAAATCACTATGCTAAACCCAATGCAAAACCCAAACTCCTTCGACCAACAGATCTTGATAGAGCGGCATCGGGAACGGTTGATGCTTGATCTTGCGCCAGATAAACGCCGCGGAAGCTGGAAGATAACCGTACTTGTTATCCTCTTTACAGTGGTGGTAGTGGGTGTACTCTTAATTGCAATCCTGCTTTTAGGAACTTCTCATTAGTTATGTAGTCACGATTCCTCTAGCCTACAAGGCTCTCAAGTACTACTACTTTTTTCGTAAAGTCACTTCATCCAGGACCATTGCTCTAAGAAAAGAGTTTGTAATGGCACGTCCAACTAACCGGTTGCTGCGCCGTGGTGGCTTAACCGCACCACTCCCGATTCTGACATTGGCGCTCTGGCAGTTGCGTCAGACATGGCGCTTACTCCTCGTCACCGGGGCAGGTATCATCGTCGCAGTCGTGCTTGTCTGTGCGGTGCCACTTTATGCACAAGTTGCTATGAGTGCGGGTCTACGCAACACACTCGGCTCATCATCAACCGGGCCGTATGTCATTGTACATGGTACTGCCGGAACGCTCTCCCGGCAATCGATCCAGAACGTTGGACAGCAACTCGACCAGGTCATACACAAATACCTGGAGCAATATATCGATGCTCCCCAACAATTTTCCGTCCAGAATTCCCTTGTGCATCTCGTGCGGACGACCGGCCTGGGAGGGAAGATTCTATTGACTCCCTCACATGACCAGGTAGCGCTGATAGGCTCTTCAATGCCGCAAGCTGCATCTCATGTAAAAATTGTGCAGGGGCATCTTCCTCAGGCGCTTTCTCAACGCATCGAGGTCGCTGTCACGCCGCAGACCGCTTCCATCCTGCATGCCACACTGGGATCAACTATTTACGTGCAGCTCGGCTTTTACATATATCTACCACAAGCCACAACCGGGCAAAGGATCCTGATCAACCTGCCCTTATACATCGTTGGTCTCTTCACTCTTCCAGAGAGGAATGACCCGTTCTGGCATGGTGAAACCTTTCAAGCCGGGCCGCTTTCGCTGCCATCGGGATCAGGGGAGCCTCCAACACGCTATCCGGTACTCGTCTCCAACGATAATTACCTCTCTGTGCTGGATCGCACGTTGAGTACAAATATACCGGCGAATGCGATCGCATTCCCGGCGATCCTCAATACACCACTCGAATTATTTTGGTATTATCCGCTCGACGCCTCACGCTTTGATGTCAATAAGCTAAATGACCTGGCCAATAGCCTCATTATTGCGCTGGATAACCTCTCGAGCAGGTCGGTCGATCCTCCTTTTGTAGGCAGGACCTCGGCCATTGGCCCTCTCGATGTAATAACAAACTACCGTAACCGCATTGCAGTAGTGCGCATACCCCTGATGAGTCTTGCCTATCTGATTGGTGCCCTGGTGTTGTTCTTTGTCAGCTTGATGACTGGCCTGCTAGTAGATTGCCAGTCGGAGGCCATTGCGTTGCTACGCAGTCGCGGAGCCAGCCGTAGCCAAATCTTCGCCTCATTAATGATGCAGTGCATAGCTGTGGGCTTGATTGCACTCATTGTGGGGCCTCTGCTGGCAATTGCTTCCACCCGATTCCTGGCGTTGGGTACACTGACCTTGCCCGATCAAGGCGCGATCAACCTGGTTACGAATAATGTGGCACAGGTAGCGTGGGGACTGCGCTGGTCGGCCCTGGTGACGGTAGGAGCTGGTGTACTCGCCATGATCATTTCGATTGGGCAGGCTATTCGCGTGGGTGCGCTGGCTCTGCGCCGCGAGTCTGCTCGCTCGACGTATCGACCTCTCTGGCAGCGCATGCGCCTGGATGTCATGGCAGCTATAATCGCGCTGGTTGCCTATGGCTTCTCGTTGTATGTGACAGATGCGGGCGTGCTTGATACGCGCGTGAGTGTGCTGGTATTGCCAGCAGTAACTGTAGAGGGGGCGCTCTTCTTGTTATTGGGGGGTGTGCTGCTCATGTCGCGGCTTTTCCCACTCGTCTTGCACCTTGCTTCATGGTTAGCCTCGCGCTGCCGCGGTGCCACATCCATGCTGGCACTGGCACAGATGGCCCGTACGCCGCGCCAAATGCTGCGCATAACTATGCTGCTAGCACTCGCCATCGCTTTCAGCATCTTTACCCTATCGTTCACCGCTTCGCAGGCGCAGCGCATTCCTGACCTGGCGGCCTACGAGGTAGGGTCTGATTTCAGCGGAGCGTTCCAGTTAGACAGCTTCGCCAGCTTTGATTCCTGGATACAACAGGAGGCTGTGTACCGTCACATTCCAGGAGTCACCTCGGCTACCATCGGCTATGTCAACTTTATACCAGCCTCGCAGAATACGATAAATGTGGACCTGCGAGCAGTGGATGCTGCTACCTATGCCCAGACTACAATCTGGATGGCCCACGACTCGCCGCAATCCGTTACATCACTCATGGCGCAACTGATAGCGCATCGAGCTATGGCAAATTCAGGCAACGCAGTTCCGGCCATTATTGATGCCGCGATGCAGAACCTGTTGCGCCTATCGATTGGTTCGCATTTCACCATAAACAACGTGAATGACCCGGTCAACATGGTAGTGATTGCCGAGGTTGACCATATTCCAACAGTAAATGATACCACCGAAGTCGGCGGAACGAGCGATACTGCCTCCTTTGGCGGCGTGCTGGTGGACTACGCGAGCTATGACAGCTATTCAAAGAAAGTCAATAGCGTGGGTATCACAGCAACCAACATATGGCTGCGGACACGTAATGACGCTGCATCGCTGGCAAGTGTACGAGCAGCTCTGAGTAAGGGAATGATGCAATTGGAGAGCATCAACGACCGCCGCGCCATCATCGAAAATCTGAATACCGACCCGCTCTATTTAGCGCTCATAGGTGTGCTGATCATAGCAGCAACAACAGCATTACTATTGGCTGTTGTAGGCAATCTGGTGCTTTCATGGCTGAGTGCGCGCAGCCGCCTGGGGAACTTTGCCATCATGCGTGCCCTGGGCAGTACACCACGCCAGGTAACAGGCGTACTGATTTGGGAGCAAAGCATCGTCTATGCCACAGCCATCGTACCAGGTGTTGCTTTTGGTGTACTCTTTTCTATAATAGCCTTGCCCGCCTTAGTTTTCACGAGTGTTGTTACCACCAGCGGTAGCGGTCCGCTCAGCGCAGGACAGTTTTACATCATGCAGGATGTGCCACCGGTACAAGTGGTGCTACCCATCTCGCTAATAAGTATAGCCCTGGGAATTCTTCTAGTTATATGTGTAATTGCCCTTGGTATAATGGTGCGCGTCGTCTCACGTTCATCCGTTGGCCAGGCATTGCGACTGAGCGAGGATTAGGCCTATTGTCATCATCCTGGCCATGTGCGACCCTACCCTCGACGAACAAAAACCACTCAATCACGAAAAGCGTGGGACGCCATTTCCTAAAATAAATTACGCTCTTGCGCACGCAATCACATCCGCCAGCAATCCCTGTCCCGTCTGCATAGCCCCTGCGCCCGGTCCAATAATCGTCACCTCTGAAAGCGTATCGGTCTGGATCGAGATCGCATTCATCACACCATCAACGCGGGCAAGCGGATCGCTCAAAGGCAAAGCAACCGGCTCAACGCAGGCCTCCAGGGAATTTGCCTTGCCATTCTCATTAGTAAGCAGGCGTAACGAAGCCACCAGCTTAATTCTTTGTCCCTGTTCCGTGGCATGCCGCACCTGCTCGTGCGTAATCGTGGTAATGCCCTGCCGCGCGACCTCACCGGGCTTGAGCGAGCGCCCGAATACAAGCGCCGCCAGAATAAGCGTCTTGGCCGCGGCATCATACCCCTCGACATCGGCAGTAGGGTCTGTCTCAGCGTATCCCCGTGCCTGCGCGTCCGCCAGAACCTCGGCGTAATCCCGGCCCGTTGCCATCGCGCTCAAAATATAGTTCGTCGTGCCATTGAGGATACCCCGAATGGATTGCACCCGTGCGCCTGCCATACCTTCACATATCGTACTCAGAACCGGTGTACCCGCCATCACCGACGCTTCCATACGCAGTTGCACGGCATGCTGGCGTGCCAATTCAAGCAGTTCAAGGCCAGCGAGCGCAGCAGGCCCCTTGTTCGCGGTCACCACATGCATCCCCTGTGATAGCGCGGCCCGTATATGGCTCATGCCCGGTTCCGCGTCCCGCAAATTAGTAGGCGTTGCCTCCACCAGCACATCCGCATCTATGGCACGCAGTCCCTCTAATGGGTTCGTCCACTGCACGATTCCTGGATAGCTCATCAATGGTTGCTTCGAGGCTGCAAGTGCCAGCAACGTTTCTAAATCCAGCCCATCTTCCCGATACATAAAGCCGTGACGAGCATTTGCCACACCCACAAGAGTAATATCAAGATCATATTGCTGCCTCAGCAGATATTGTTTGTCGGAGAGCAAACGGGCAAATCCCTGGCCCACAACGCCAAAACCTATCAAGACGAGTCGCACATGTTTCATATAGCGGAACGCTTCCTTTGGTTAGAAATAGAACAGATCGTTGGTAGCCATTTTAACATGCTCTTGCTATCGGATGCCATCTCGAATCAGGAAAACGAACAGCTCAGGGCGCTTGCTCTTGTCACCGGCCTTGCTCTGGAGTACAATAGCCAGAAAAGGGTCTCGGCACGCGCCGGGGAAGGAGATCGGCGATGATCCATGCGTTACGCTACGAGCCGCAAGGCCAGCGCCAGCGTTTTGAAGCACCAGAGCAGCAGGACAGGCACATCCATCTGCACCTGCATTTGAACTTGACGTTCCGGGCGCGGCAGGAGCGTGCCAGCCATCCCAACGCGATCCATCTCAGAAGAATCTTCGCCGCTCTGCTCGCGGCGACGGTGATGCCTGTTGGGATTTTCCTCTTCGCAGTGGCAACAGCAGGAGACGGCCCACCTCTGGCCGCCTGGGAGAATGTGGTGTGGGTGAGTAGTTGCCTCCTTGTTGTTGCCGGCCTCGTCCTGGCCTGGTGGGCCGTTGGCTCACTTCTCTCTCAGGCCTGGCGAGCAAGTCCGCGTGGGCGTCTGGGTCTGCTTCGCCCGTTGTGGCTGTTGTTGCTCCTCCCTCTTGTCGCCGCCATGGAACAATTTGGCCCATTTTTTGTGAAGATACTTCTCGCGGCTCCGTTGCTTCTGGTGCTTCTTGCCCAACCTATCATCATTGCTCTCTTGCTTGGGTGGGTGACCCACGAGGCGCGTGTTCTTGGAGAGAACGACCCCACTCAGCGCAAGCTCGGCTTCGGTCTGGTGGCTGGAGTGGCGCTTGTGCTGCTCGGTGGACTCGTCTGGAACCTCTTGTTCATGCAGGGTGGAGGCAATACGCAGATGATCTTCCTGCCTGCAATTCCAATGGTTGCCGTCATTGTCGCCATTCGCCCGCTCGTGGAGCTTTTGCGCTCACGTGGCAGGATGCAGGCACCTCCCAAGGACGCTTCTCCCTTTGACACTGGGTCGGCTCAGGAGTCGTGAGGGGATCGGGACGGCTCTCGCTGCAACGCTTGCGCGATCCTATCATCCTGTGCAGGCCTGAAGACGAGAGCTCGTCAGAAGACAGAGGGACCCGGGTGCGGATGAGAAGCCCAGAGAACGAAGACAGGGCACTACAGACAACTCCTTCAGAAGTCTTTCTGAGATTGTCTGCCCAAAACATGCACTGCTTTGTTTTTCTCCTGCTTGTTTTCTTACACAACTTTCGTCATGGTATCGGATGCCAGGGCGACTCCGTGGAACCGCAATCCTTTGTTGGGTACAAACATTATCAACTTTCTCAACAATAAGCCCTTGACACTTACCCCGCTTCTCCGTTATACTTACTAACAATACAGCAAGCACCTTACAATTGAACATACACAGCATTTGTTCTCATCAAGAGAGGTGGAGGGAAACGGCCCGGTGAAGCCCGGCAACCCATCTACAAAGTAGTAGAAAGGGTGCCAATTCCGGCGGAATTGTCCGCAAGATGAGGGGAAAAAGCTATGAAAGCTACCCCTGAACTACAGGGGTTTTTTATTGCTTAAACCTTCGCTCTTGGGGTGAAGGTTTTTTTGTCTCAATTTTTAGCAACCAGCAGGTAAAGAAAGGAGAAGTCATGGTGGCCCAGATTGACCGCAATGGCGTTCCGGTCAAGGTAGAAGCAGCGCCGGCGCAGGTACTGCCCGCATATACCACGCATACCTTCGATTCACTCCCCCTACAGTTGGGTGGTCAACTGGGGCCAATCACATTGGCATATGAAACGTGGGGTACTCTGAGTGCCACGCGAGACAATGCTATCTTGATCACGCACGCCCTTACGGGCAGTTCGCACGCTCATGATCCTGAACATCCCGGCGATCCAAAGGCCGCGTGGTGGAATCCATTGATCGGAGAGGGACGCCCTTTCGATACGTCGCGCTACTTCGTGATCTGCTCGAATATCCTGGGAGGGTGTTATGGCAGCACCGGCCCTTCTTCGCTCAATCCACACACAGGCCGCCGCTACAACATGGATTTTCCTGTTGTCACCATTCGTGACATGGTCAACGCCCAAAAGAGGCTGATCGAATACCTTGGTATCAATCAGCTGGCAATGGTTGCCGGTGGCTCAATTGGCGGCCAGCAAGCGCTGGAATGGGCCATCACCTACCCTGAACTGGTGCAAAGCGCCGCGGTGGTAGCGGCGACGGCCCGGCTGACCGCGCAGGCCATCGCCTTCAGCGAGGTGCAGCGACAGGCAATCATGACGGACCCTCTCTGGCAGTGTGGCAACTACTTGCCGGGCGCAGGCCCATCTGCCGGCCTCGCCATCGCCCGTATGCTCGCCATGATTACCTACCAGAGCGAGGAAGCCATGGAGATGCGTTTCGCCCGCAAGCCTGCCACCCGCATGAGCGTTTCCTCGCCCAGCGGCGCGGCTGACCTGGGTACCCGTTTCGATGTAGAGGACTACCTGTACTACCAGGGAGATGCGCTGGTACGGCGTTTCGATGCCAATAGTTACATCTACATCAGCCGTGCCATGGATTTGTATGACGTGAGCGCCGGCTATCCATCGATGGAAGCCGCGCTGCGCCGCCTGCGCAGCAAGCTCCTGTTTATCGGTATTCGCTCAGATTTTCTCTTCCCGGCAGCACATGTGCGCCGCCTGGCGGAGCAGGTTCGCGCCCTGGATGGTAACGCGAACTATATCGAACTTGACTCACCGCACGGCCATGACGCCTTCCTCAAGGAATGGCAACAAATGGCCGCCGCACTTTCCACAATCATCTAGTCTAAAGGAGAACATAAATGGCTTTGAATAGTAATCGCCACTACGGTTTTGAAACGTTATCTTTGCATGCGGGCCAGGAGACGGCGGATAGCGCCACAAATGCCAGGGCTGTCCCCATCTATCAAACATCCTCCTATGTCTTCGATAGCCCGGAACATGCCGCGAATCTTTTTGGATTGAAGCAATTTGGCAATATCTATACCCGCATTATGAATCCAACCCAGGATGCTTTTGAGCGTCGTATTGCCGCGCTCGAAGGCGGTGTGGGCGCCCTGGCAACCGCGTCCGGTCAATCAGCTGAAACATTGGCCATTCTCAATATTGCCCAGGCCGGCGATGAGATCATCAGTTCGGCCAGCCTGTACGGTGGAACCTATAACCTCTTCCATTATACGCTGCCCAAATTGGGCATCAACGTCCGTTTCGTCGATAGCCGCGACCCGGAAAACTTCAGCTCTGCCTTCAACGAACGCACGAAAGCCGTTTTTGCCGAGACGGTAGGCAATCCACGCCTCGATACGCTCGATATTCAAAAAGTAGCCAGCATCGCTCACGAACACGGTGTGCCCCTGATCATCGATAACACGCTGCCCACGCCATACCTGGTGCAGCCCTTGAAACATGGCGCCGATATCGTCATTCACTCGGCTACCAAGTTCATCGGCGGGCATGGCACATCCATTGGTGGCGTGATCGTCGATGGCGGTAAGTTCGACTGGACGAATGGGCGTTTCCCCGGCCTGGTCGAGCCTGATCCCTCCTATCATGGACTTCGCTTCGTCGACGCCCTTGGCCCGCTTGCTTACATCATCAAGGCACGTGTTCAATTGATGCGCGATATTGGCCCGGCCATCTCCCCTCTGAACTCCTGGCTCTTCCTGCAAGGACTGGAAACGCTGCCCCTGCGCATGGAGCGCCATAGCCAGAATGCCCAGCGCATCGCGGAATTTTTAGAGGAACATGAATTCGTCGATTGGGTCAGCTATCCCGGCCTCAAGAGCCATCCCCAGCACGAGATCGCCGCGAAATACCATACCCATGGCTATGGCGCGATTATCGGCTTTGGTATCAAGGGCGGACTGGAGGCAGGCAAACAGCTCATTCGCCACGTCGAACTATTCTCCCACCTGGCGAACGTCGGCGACGCGAAATCACTCATTATCCATCCCGCCAGCACCACTCACTCGCAGCTGACGCCCGAAGAGCAATATGAAACCGGTGTCACACCCGATTTCGTGCGCCTATCCGTCGGCCTCGAAACCATTGACGACCTGATCGACGACCTGGATCAGGCCCTGAAGGCCGCGACAACGAAGGCCAGCGAGCCGGCCAGTGTGTAAACGCAGCTATTATTCTGGAGTCATTATGGATAATCCTGTAAGCATCTTGAAATTTGGAGGCACCTCAGTAGGCACTGGCGAGCGCATTCGCCATGTCGCCCATATCATTGAGAAACAACTGCATGATCGTGAAGAAAATTTTCCCGTCGTCGTCGTCTCCGCTATGTCTGGCGTGACCGACCAGTTGCTGCGCATCGCTCATCACGCCTGGACGCATGAACACGACGCACGCGAACAAGAACTGCACGCCTTAAAACAGAGGCATCTCGAAGCCGCCTGCAAAGCCGTTCATAACCCTGAAAAACAACGCGCTTTGCTTCACGATCTCGAAGCCACCTTCACATCCCTGGAGCAAGACATAGCTAAGGTAGCATCACGCAATCTCCAGGAAAGTGAAACAGGCAAACTCAACACCGCGCTATACGGCGGTTCAGTCATCGCTGCCTGGGGTGAGCGCCTTTCAGTTCTGTTGCTGGCGGCCGCTGTATGTGACATAAATGTCCAGGCAGCACCGGTGCGGCGGGAGATCATCATTACCGGCCATCCGAAAGGTCAAGCGCCAACCTCACCCGCGTCAGTAGTTGGAGCCGAACCTCTATCTGAAGAGACGCGAGCCAATGCGCAGGCGCTGCTTTCCCCATTTCTTGAGCATCGCACCGTACCAATCGCGGCAGGCTTTATCGGCCGCACGAAGTCAGGCATCGTTACCACATTGGGGCGTAATGGCTCGGATTATTCCGCCTCGGTCATTGGAGCAGCCCTGGATTGTAGCGCCGTTTCGATTTACACCGATGTCGATGGTATTCTGACCGCCGACCCACGTATCGTTCCCAATGCACGCCTGCTCCCGGAACTCTCGTACTCTGAAGCCGCCCGTTTATCCTGGTTTGGCGCCAAAGTGCTTCACCCCCGCACGCTGATGCCATTAGCGCATCGCAACATACCTGTGCATGTGCGCAACACTTTTCACCCGCATCGCCGCGGCACCATCGTTGGCCCGGAGGGCAGGTCGTCGAGCGCGGCCAGAGCAATTGCCATTCGCCGCCACCTGGCATTGATCACCGTAGAAAGCACAGCAATGTTCGGCATACCCGAAAACGCCGCGCAAGTTTTTGCCCTTGCGGCTCGTGCCGGTGCCGCGCCCGTTGCTATATGTTCATCATCCGGCTATCATCTTTCGTTTCTCGTGGAGGAGCAGGCTGGCGATTCCGTTGTGGCCCTCTTGCAGCATGATACGGGTAACTGGCGCGTCCTATGCCGGCGTGGACTGGCTGCCTGCGCCTGTATCGGTTCCGGCTTCACGGTCAGCCCGATGAGTCCTGCTCGTGCAATCTCTGCTCTCGCCCACGAACGCATCCCCGTTGTTGCGCAGGGCGTCTCCGAAGGCAGCATCATATTGATTATTGAAGATGAAGACACCGAGCCAGCCTTGCGCAGCCTGCACCGTGATTTGATCGCCCCCGTCATTCCCCTGGTGCGCAGCCACACAGAGGAGAAACACCGCGAAGTCATCTAAGGAGAAATTCAATGCCTCTTCAATCCCCTATTCCCGTAGCGGTTTTAGGCGCCACCGGCATGGTCGGCCAGCGTTTCATTGAACTGCTCTCCGCGCATCCCTGGTTTGACCTCGTTGCGCTGGCCGCCTCACAAGCCCATAGCGGCCGTCCCTATGGCGAGGCTGTACGCTGGCGGCTTCCAGGCAGCGAAATGCCAGCCGCTGCCGCCTCGCTGCCCATCTTACCCTGTCGCCCCACAGCATTGCCAGATGTGAAGATCGTCTTTTCCGCGCTGCCCGGTGAAGTAGCCGGCGAAATCGAAGCCGACTTTGCACGCGCAGGCATGGCCGTCTTCAGCAACGCGAAGAATTATCGCATGGCCCCCGATGTACCATTGGTCGTACCAGAGGTCAACGCTGATCACGCGGCATCTATTATATCGCAGCGCAAAACCCGCGGCTGGTCAGGTTCCATCGTTACCAACGCCAACTGTTCGGCAACGCCCCTGGTCATGGCGCTCAAACCCTTGCAGCAGGCATTCGGCGTCCGCAAAGTCCTGGTAACCACCCTGCAGTCCATCTCCGGCGCCGGCTATCCTGGCCTGCCCTCCTATGATATCCTCGACAATGCCATCCCTTTTATCGACGGCGAAGAAGAGAAGGTCGAGCACGAAACCCGCAAAATGCTCGGTACCTGGCAAGAAGGTTACGGCTTTATCGACGCTTCCACCATCGTCAGCGCCCAATGCAACCGCGTCGCCACCCGTGAGGGTCACCTGGAATGCGTCAGCGTCGAACTGGACACCCATGCCCGTGAAGAGGATATCATCGCCGCCTGGCAAAACTACCAGGCCGAACCGCAGCAACTTCGGTTGCCCAGCGCGCCCACGCGTGCCTTAATCTACCGTACCGAACCAGACCGCCCCCAGACACTGCGCGACCGCGATGCCGGTCATGGTATGTCCATCACCATCGGCAGGCTGCGCCCCTGCCCCATCCTCAGCCACAAATTCGTGCTGCTCGGTCACAACACCATTCGCGGTGCCGCAGGAGGGTCGATTCTGAACGCGGAATTGTGCGTAAGCAGGGGTCTTATTTAAGGAAATCTTGTGCCAGGGAAGCTTCAAGATGGCTCTCGGTAAAGGATACGATTGAAAATCAAGGCTTCCTCCAGGTGGTCTATCCTGACTCTCAGATGGAGGTTGGAGTTCGCAGGCCCTGAAACAGACCGAGTATCCCTGGATGTATGAGGTGTCCAAGTGCGCGCCGCAAGAAGCGCTCAGAGACCTGGAGAAAGCGTATAAGAACTTCTTCAGACGTGTGCAACTCAAGAAGGAAGGCAAGTGGAAGGGCAAACTCGGCTTTCCCACTTTCAAGAAGAAGAGCAAAGGCATCGGCTCCTTCCGTTTGACCGGAAGCATTCATGTCTTTGCCGATAGCATCCAGTTGCCACGTTTAGGCCGCTTGCGCTTGCATGAGCAGGACTACCTCGCCACGTCAGCAAAAGTGCTTTCCGCTACCGTCTCAGAGGAGGCAGGACGCTGGTTTGTCAGTGTGCAGATAGAGGAAGAACAGGACGAATCGGACCGTACAGCCATGCCTGCTATCGGCGTTGATCTTGGCATTAAGACACTTGCCACGCTTTCCGATGGAACCACGTTCCACAACCCACGTGCCTTGAAGCACGCGCAGAAGAAACTCCGGCGTTTAGAGCGGCAAAAGTCACGACGCACAAAAGGAAGCCAGAACCGCGAGAAGACAGTCAAGCACCTCGCGAAAGTTCATGCTCGCATTGCACATATCCGCAAAGACGCGGCGCATCAACTCACGAGCTATCTGGTCAAAAACCACGCTCTGATAGCGATTGAAGATGTACATGTGGCTGGCATGCTTAAAAATCACAAGCTTGCGCAAGCCGTGAGTGATAGCAACTTTGGCGAGATCAGGCGGCAACTGGAATACAAGTCCCTCTGGCATGGCACACATCTGGTCACTGTAGACCGCTTCTATCCATCAAGCAAGACCTGTTCAAGCTGTGGATGGGTGAATGAAAAGCTAACGCTGGCAGATCGTACCTTCATCTGTGAGCAATGTGGGCTTGCCATTGATCGTGACTTGAACGCGGCTATCAATTTAAAGATTGTGGCGGTAAGTTCTATCGACACACGAAACGCCTGTGGACAGAAGAGCACTGGCGCATTCAACGGAATGCGTGAAACTGTTCTGGTGGAAGCAGGAACCAATCATCTTTATGGCTTGTCCGTAAAAGTCTAAGTATTGGAGAACGGTAATTGAGCGCTACCATGATCAAAAACTCTCCTATGTGGATGCTTTTTCCATTGCCTTGATCCAGTCTCGACCCGACATCGACGCGGTTTTTGCTTTCGATCATCATATGACACTTGCCGGTCTGCCCGTCCTACCAGGATGGCTAGATGGGAGCCACCGTTAAGTATAACCATTCTTGAGCCTGGTGGATTTTTCCAACTGGACGAGGCTATACTGAAGGGACAGTACCTGGTGCCTGTCTTCCTTATCCTCACTGTCCGCTGATACTAATCGTCCCGGTCGCGTTATTTACATTAATCGGCACGGATGTCAGTGGCGTAGGAGCCGGACCGCTAACGACGGCCGCTCCCCTGGCCGGATCAAATTGCGCGCCGTGACATGGGCAGAGCAGGAGCTGGCTGCTCGGATCGTATGACACCGGGCACCCGGCGTGCGTGCAGGTGGCGTCGAAAGCCACAAACTGGCCATTGTTGAGATGGACAAGCACACCGGGATCGCCATTCGACGGAATCGTGAAGCTCACAGAGCTATTCGCCGGCACTGCGCTTATCTGCGCAATCGTGCCAGGCGTACCACTTGCGGTCGCTGTCCCAGAAGTGCCACCCGAGCCGGAGCCGCTAGTGGGTGGGGGAAGTGCCCCTTCGTTAGAGCTATCGATGCGGTTCAGCACCTGCCAGACTGCCACAATCCCCAGCATACTCGCCCCGCCAGTTACCAACCCCCACAAGAAATTGCGCCGGCTCTGCTGTTGCTGCCTTAACGCCGCCAATCGTGCCTTAGGCGCCACTTGTTTACCGCCTGGTGCAACTCTTCCCTGCGCCTGCTGCGCTCCTGAATTGGTAGCAAGCTGCGGTTGCTCGCGAACTCCCAGCAGGATATAGTATACCCGCGCCATCCGCAGTCGCCTTGCCGGTGAAGCCTTCTCAAGTAATCGCGCCACGAGCCATGTATCGAGGGCGGGCAGCCAGCACATCTCAGGCCCCGCAATCAGCATCGTGATCCAGCAGAACACAAAGACGATATCAGCTCCATAAAAGTACGGATACACGCGCCAGCTGGCAGAAAGAAAGAACATCAGGCTCAATAAGAGTCCGAAGAAAGCCGCGGGACGCAGGAGCAACCCCAACAATGTTCCAAGACCTATAGCCAGCTCGCCAAACGCCACCAGCGCCCCAAAGAAAGTAGCGTGTGGAACCACAGCATAGACCAGAAAGTTATGAATCGGCGATCCGAACGCGAAGCCCAGGATTTGCTTGCCGATGTATCCCGGCGCCGAATGATTGAAATATTGTGGATCGGTCAATTTCTGAATTCCAGCATACACGAACGTCACACCCAGAAACAATCTAAGCGGCAGCAGAATCCACTCCGCCAGCCGCCTCATCTTATCGCCAGGACTATCCGCTTGTGAACTATTCGGAACAGGGGGCGCGTCAGGCCCTCCCTGCTGCTGGCTAGAGGATTTCGGTTTATTCATTTGTTTCATAAATGCTTTGTACCTCTGTTGATAACATCATAAAAAGGGCTATTTGCGTTATCGCGTTCAGGACGAGGCCCTCCACTTCGACAGCTTTCGCTTTCTGAGTATACAAAGGAATTATGAAGGAGTGATGAAGATTTTATCAATTTATCTAGACCAGATCAGATCGTCTATGTAACCTGCTTTTCTAAAGGAAGAGCTACCGTAAACGTTGTGCCGTTCCCGACCTCGCTCTCAACGGAAACAGTTCCTTTATGAGCCTGCACTATCCAATCGACGATAGCCAGCCCAAGTCCACTGCCACCTGCCGCCCGCGAACGAGCGGCATCTGCCCGGTAAAAACGCTCGAAGATATGCTCCATGTGCTCAGGTGCTATCCCAATACCCGTATCGCGAACAATGAGCAATGCCTTATCCCCGCTGGCTTTGACAACCAGTGAAACCTTTCCACCCGGGTTGGTATAAACAAGCGCGTTTTGTAGCAGGTTCAAAATAACCTGGATCAGCCGCACTTCATCGCCCAGCACCAGCACAGGCTCCCGCGTATCGACTTCGACCACTATATTCCGGTCGCTTGCCAGTAACTCCGTTGACGCCGCGACATCCGTCGCCAGCAGGTCCAATCGCACCGGCTTGCGTTCCAGCAGCACCTGTCCCTCGTCAGCGCGTGCCAGGGTCAGCAGATCATTGAGTAGTTGAGCCAGCCGTTCAGATACACTATTAACCTCGGACAGTACATGCACATATTCTTCCTCTCCGGCGCCTTGCGCGAGTACCACATCTGTCATACTGCGGATGGCAGCAACCGGAGTGCGTAGTTCGTGTGAGGCATCGGCCACGAAGCGACGCTGCTGCGTAAATGCCTTATCAAGCCGCTCGATCATTTCATTGAACGTCAGCGCCAGGTCCTGCACTTCATCCCTGGCGCGCGGTACCGGCACGCGCTGGTGCAGGTCCTCCGCCTCGATCTGCTGCGCGGTGCGCGTTAAACGATGAATTGGCGCGAACGCACGTGCCGCCAACCAGTAGCTTCCCAACGCACCGAATAAAAGCACGAAAGGCACAATCAGCAAAAATTCAAACAAAATGCTGCGCAGCGTCTTATCTAACGACGCAAGCGGTTCCCCAACCTGTACAACGCCGAAAACTTTTCCATTTTCCTCCAGCGCCATACTATAAAGTCTGACCGGGTGACCATTCCGCGCGCTAACCGTTCCTTGCCATGATGTGCCATGCAATGGCTCTACAATACTTGCAGAAGGGACATCCAGGAACCGGAATGCAGGTGAGACATAAACAATCTGTCCATCGCTGTTCAAAACACGTACCAGCACACCGATATCAACATTCGGCCCCGGTTCCTGGTCTGTTTCTTGTTGTGTTGTGGAAGTTGCCTGTGGTGTTACGTTTGTGTGAGCAGCATCATCATTGTCAATCAGCCCTGGCAGTTCGCCGGAAACATCCGAAATCACAATCTTCCCATTCCGGTCGCTAATACCTGCCGCGATTTGTTCTGTGCGCTCTTGGAGACTGCTATCGAAGCTCGTCGACAGTGATGCTCTCACATTCACATAGAAGATGGCCCCGAAGATCAGAATCAGTATCGTAAAGACCGCAATATACCACAGCGTCAACTGCGCGCGTATCCCTGGATTCCTTACGCGACCGATTCGCCGCATCATCTCACGGCTCCTTTAACTGGTAACCAAATCCCCTGATGGTCTGAATCACGTTAGGCTCTCCATTCTCACACAACTTACGCCTTAGATAGCGAATATAGACATCGATAACGTTCGAAAGATGTTCCGCCTCAACATTCCATAAATGTTCCGCGATCATCATGCGACTCAACACCTGTCGTGGGTTGCGCATCAGCAATTCCAGCAGCATATATTCCTTGCTTGTAAGTGTAATAGCTCGATCTCCCCGGTATACCTCGTGAGTCCCTATATTGAGAGTAATGTCCATAAATCGTAATTCCGTCGTCTTCGACGTACTTTCTCGCCGCAACAAAGCGCGCACGCGTGCCTCCAGTTCGCGAAAGGCAAAAGGCTTCGTCAGGTAATCATCGGCCCCCAGGTCCAGCCCATTCACCCGTTCATCGATACCATCCAGTGCTGTCAAAAACAGGATTGGCGTTTTCTTCCCCGCGTCTCGCAGCCGCCGGCAGACCTCAAACCCACTGAGGCCTGGTAACAGCACATCCAGGATGATCAAATCATATGGTGCAGCAAAGCTATAGGAGAGCGCCTCCTCACCCTCCTCAACAAGATCAACAGCATAATGATTGCCCTCCAGCCCTTTCTTCAGACTGGGGCCTAAATGAGTATCATCTTCCGCGACTAATATCCTCATATTTTTTTTACACCTGTGGCCGGTACGGGCCGGTAATATGCTCGAAATTGGGGCGATAACGCGTCGTATGGTAATCCTCCAGGCTTACCCGGCGCGCGGGCAAGTTCTTACCTGGAATATCGGTTGAGATAAACTGTCCATCCCGGTGTGCCGCCATGACTCCGTGGATACCCTGCCGCACCAGGCTCGTAACCACGTTAGCATAAAAGACCGCCATATGCTTATCGTACACCTCCGGCTCGCCGCTGCGCAAGAAATAGGTCAAATCGATGGGCAGAAAACGAATATTGGGAAGGCGCTTCGCAAGCTCGTCGGCAAGAAATTCGGCTACATTGGCCTTTTTGCGGTGTCCATAAGCATCGGCCGGGCCAGTTTCTGGCACCGGAACCCCCAGGTTAGCCCCCTCCGAAAGGATGACGGTCGAGTAATGGCGCGGATTATGCCGGTCCTGCAGAATAAGCTCCGCCAGCCTGTCGATATTAGCAGGCGCTTCAGGGATCAACACACGATCCGCCCATGTGGCTATGGCCGTTTCCAGCGCGGTAAACCCCGCGTCACGCCCAAACATGCGGAATAGCACAGTCTCACTATGCGAGCCTGCCGTGGAGCGGATGCGCGTAATAAACTCCGCCGCCCGGCTGATGGCCGTCTGAAATCCGATGCAATAATCCGTACCATGCACATCATTGTCCATCGTCTTGGGAATACCCCAGACAGGCACGCCCTTCGCCGCCAGTATTGCTCCATAACTCAAGGTATCGTCGCCGCCTATGACAACCAGTCCATCGAGTTCAAGAAACTTCAAATTCTCCAGCACCTCATTCGTCAGATCAACGCGATCATCGGGAGCGTGTCCGGCACCGTATGCCGCGAGATATGGCGGAAGATCACCAACACGCACCCGTGCTGGATTCGTGCGTGTCGATTGCAGAATCGTACCTCCCTGGCGATCAATGGTACGCGTATTGAGCCGGTTTAATGGCAAGATATAATTGCTGTCCCAGGTCTTGGGGTCATCCGCGTCGAAAATAAGGTTGTTCAGACCACGCGCGCGGTCAAGAAAAGTAATTCCTTCCCACCCCTCACGAATACCTGTAATACGAATGCCCAATGGTTCTGTGCTATAGACAAGCGCTTTGATAGCCGCATTCAACCCCGGTACGTCGCCACCGCCGGTCAATACACCGAGCGCGCGTACAGGTCTGGATAATTGTCCTGGCATCTAAGTCCTCGCTTCTTGTTCTATTTCTACTGCCTGCTCATCGTCATTTGGTGAAGGACCCCTTGCCTAGAAGGCAGGGGCTTCTATAGGAATTGCTCCCTGTTGGCTTCTTCCAAGCCGGAGTATATTTATGGCAGCGTTGGTATCTCTATCGAGAACTACCCCACAATGGACACAGATGTGTACCCGTTCATCCAGTTCTTTATGGGGGCATTCTTGCAAACAACTGCTGCAGATCTGGCTGGTTTTGTAGGGGTTGACTTTGAGCATGGTACGACCGGCGCATGCTGCCTTGTACGCAACCATGTGCTGAAACATTCCCCATCCAGCATCAAGAATTGACTTGTTGAGTCCGGCCTTTGCACTAGCCCCGTTGGGAAGATATTTCCCCTGTTCGTCCTGTTTTGCCTTCGGGCGTTTCACCAGATTGTCTGTGTGCAAGTCTTCAAAGACAATCGTTTGATGACGCTCGACAAGCCTCTTTGCTTGCTTATGCAGGAAATCACGGCGTTGGTTGGCTCTCTTCCTTTGGGCCTTTGCTACCAACCTACGGGCTTTTTCACGGCGGTGAGAACCCCGCTTGCGCCTGTCTTTGACCTGTTGCCGCCGTGCAAGGGATTGCTCTGCCTTCCGGTAGTGCCTCGGATTGTCGATAACGGTTCCATCAGAAAGAGCCGCAAAGTGGAGTAGCCCAAGATCAATGCCCACTTCCTCGCTTGACATGGGCAATGGTTCGGGAGCTTCACACTCGCAAGAAAAGACGGCGTACCATTGTCCGGCCTCGTACTTGATGGTACAGGTTTTGATGGTGCCCTCAATGGGCCGATGCAGCTTGATCTTGATGGAGCCGATTTTCGAGAGCGTGACACGCTTCTCGGAAAGACTATAGCCTCCTTGTGGATAGGTGAAACTGTTGTAGCGGTTGCGTCCCTGAAAGCGTGGGGAGCCTGGCTTTTCCCCAGTAGCAACCCGCCGGAAGAAGGCTTTGAAGGCCCTATCCAGACGCAAAAGCACATCTTGCAACACCTGAGAGTGTATCTGCTGGTACTCTTCTCGCAAGATGCCTTTGATTTCAGGCAGATCGCGCTTCTGGTGGTAGTAGCTGATCGATTTGCCAGCCATTTTGTAGGCATCACGGCGTTCGGAGAGGGCAGCATTATACACTTCTCGACACCGTGCCAGTGTCCAGAACAGAGTACGCTCTTGCTCTTTGTTGGGGTAGAGCCGGTACTTAAATGCCTTTCTCATCGGTTCTTTTGTCCTTCCACATAGCGTTTCAGGGTTTCCAGTGTCACGCCCCCTACCGTGGCACAAAAATAGGTATTCGTCCACAAAGAGGGCAAGCGGCGTTTTAACGGTGGAAACTCTTGCCTCAAGTAGCGGCTACTTGTTCCCTTGATATACTTCACAAGCCGATGGATACCGAATTGTGGGTCACAACCGAGAAGCAAATGGACATGATCGGGCATGACTTCCATTTCAATCAGTTCTTGTCCCCACTTCTCTACTGTTTCCATGATGATAGTTTTGAGCCGTTCATCTACAGGTGGCACAAGTACCTTACGTCGGTACTTAGGACAAAACACCACATGATAATGGCAGATGTACGCTATGTTGTTGTTTGTCTTCAGTTCATATTTCATACAAGATAGGATACCACAGAGCAATAGATACACTTGCAAGTGTATCTATTGCTCTGTGGAGGGCCTTCTCTCCCCCTGCCTGAAGGCCAGGGGGCTTACGGCACGTAAGCTAAGATGAGAATCTGACATCGGCAAAGCATTCCTCTCCATTTCATGAAAAAAGCATACCACATTCGCACCGAATCGGAACAGAAGACCTACCAGCACCAGGATCATTTATAAATCCAGTAGGGACAGGGACAAGCCATTGTCCCTATTGGACACGATGATGATGATTTCCCCATTCGATTGGAAAAATTCATCAGGAGCTAGTCGTGTTCGCTCGCCTTTTCAATTGCCCTGTACCAGCACGAGTGCTAGAGTTATGAGCGCTCTTGCAATCACCCTGTTGCCCCGCCTCAATCTGACACCCTCGCCATAGGCGATGAGCCCGAAGTGCTCTGTTCCTTCGGCGCCAGGCGTGTTGGTCGCACTATCAACAGCGGCAATCTGGTAGTATGCAGGACACGCTCCGTTATGCTACCAAGCGTCCACCGCTGCAGGCCACTATATCCATGTGTGGCCATAGCGATCATATCGCACCTGCCAAACGTCCCCGCACCTTCCGCATCTTCACCATTTTCCGCCATGCGCACAATACCCCCGGCAATATCGTCATCAACAGTGACCGACCAGGTGATCGAGAGATGAAGATCATCTCCATAATTCGCGATCAGCCCTTTACGGATCTCTTGCACAGTAGCGCTCAGATTTTCTTTGGCCTTTTGCAAGATCATTGCGCGCTCGCTATAGCTCAACTGCTCTAGTGCCGGCATTACCACCACCTGCGTAAGATGGAGCGCGCCCCGCCCAGGAGCCGCCAGCCCTGCAATCAATTGCGCGGCTGGCGCGATTGCTGCCTCAGCGTGAGCAGAACCGTCCAGTGGAACCAGCGCTTTCAAAGAGCCGCTGCCATCCGGGTGCAAACCGGCCAGCGGCGGCTTCCCTTCGCGCAGGATGAGTACCGGAACCGGCGAAGCATGAGACACTTTCTCCGCGACACTTCCCATGATCCAGCGCGTCATGCCCGTGTAGCCATGGCTCGACAGAATGATCAGATCCATACCATATGATTCGGCAGCCGAGAGTATATTCACAGCGGGTTGGCCGAAAAACACCAGTGTTCTGGTTTGTATATTCGCCAGGCTTTCCTCTTTCGCCAGGCGATCCAGGTAGTTCTTTGCCTCTTCAAGCTGGCTATCGATGGCCTGCTGCGTCACGAGTGGTTCAAGCGCCGTATATGAGGCAAACTGGTTGGACATACTCACAACCCGCAACAAAAAGATTGTGCTCCCGGAAGCACGCGCGAGACGTGCAGCAACCGCGACCGCCTCTTCCGCGCGCCGCGACCCATCGAGAGGAACCAGTATATTCTGATACATAAACGAACTCCTTTCAGCATCGCCGGTGATCATTCATCACCAGTGTTTCTCTCCTGCGGTTGAGAAACCGAGGGCGGGTACCTTCTTCACCGGCTCGCCCTTATCCCTCTGCTCAGAGGATAGCGCGCTGAAATCACGGAGCAATCACATTCGGGGGATAGAATATCACAATGTGACATATCGATTTTGAGATTCTTCCCCTTCGTTCCTCAGGGCTTCGGCTTACTTCACTCAGCATGACGTAATAGCCTCCAAACCTTTTCCGGCTTCAGTGGCATGTCGATCTCCTTGATCCCCAGTGGCTCAAGCGCGTCCAGTACCGCATTCACTATCGCGGGCGGAGCGCCAATGCAGCCTGCTTCGCCCACACCCTTTGCCCCGGTTGGATTGAAAGGCGAAGGCGTCTCGACAAAATCCGTCAGGAACTCAGGTATCTGCGTGGCAATCGGCAGCGCGTAATCCATCAATGTGCCCGTGAGAAGCTGCCCGTCCTCGTCATACTGCACCTCCTCATAGAGCGCCTGCCCAATGCCCTGGGCGATGCTACCGTGTATCTGCGATTCGGCAAGGTAGTGATTGAGTACGCGCCCGCAATCGTCAACCGCTACATATTTAAGAATATGCACCTCGCCGGTTTCAGTTTCTATCTCCACCACCGCTACATGCGTGCCAGAAGCATAGGTCGCGCCCTGCGGACTGAAATCTCGCCATGCCGCCAGCCCCTCGATAGGAACGTCATTTGACGGATTGGCAGCCTCACGTTCAATCAAATCGGGCTGTTCCTCCACCAGCCGGGCAAGTTCTCCTAAGGCAATAGACCGCGCAGGCACCCCTCGTACCATCACACTGCCATTCTCCATCGCCAGGTCTGCCGGGGCCGCTTCCAATCTGCTTGCCGCCACTCGCATAGCCTTTTCGCGCACAGCCTCGGCTGCCAGCTGCACAGCAGAACCGGCGACCTGGGTGACACGGCTGCCAAATGTGCCAATGCTAAAACCCGGCAAGCTCGAATCGTTCATCTGCACTTCCACTTTTGAACCCGGTAGGCCAAATACACTTGCCGCGATCCGGGCAAAAGCCGTAAAATGTCCCTGGCCGTTATGTGCTACGCCGCTTTGAACCAGAATAGTTCCATCCCTGCGAATGCGTACCGTTGCTGCTTCGCGGAGCATGCCGGGCGGAGCCGCGTTATCGCCCGTCAGTTCAATAAAGCTGGATATCCCGATGCCGAGCAACCTGGGATCTCCTGACTTCCGCCTTCGCAATTGTTCTTTGCGCAAACTCGTGTACTCGGATAATTCTAAGGCCCTATCCAGTGCGGCAGCGTAATTGCCACTATCGTATCTGACACCCGTCACAGTCGTGTAAGGGAAAGCATCCACTGAAATAAAGTTGCGCCGTCGCAGTTCGGCAGCATCGATCTTCAGTTCGCGCGCGATGCGATCCATAGTCCGTTCCACAATATATGTCGCTTCGGGCCGTCCCGCGCCCCTGTAAGGAGCGGTCGGCACCTTGTTGGTGAGCACTCCCACCACCTCGCTCTCCACCGCCTGTATTCGATATGGGCCGCACAGAAAAGACGGAGTGCGATTAGGAACCATGGCAGTTGCCCCGGCTAGAAACGCGCCAAGATCGGCAATCGTGCGTACTCTTAAGCCAAGAACCCGCCCATCAGCTTTGACTGCCGCCTCGATATAGTTTACCTGGCCGCGCCCATGCGTCTGAGCCTGCAAATTCTCGCTACGCCCCTCAATCCATTTCACCGCCCTCCCCAATCTCACTGCCAGCGCTGCCGCCACGATTTCCTCCCCTAAAAGCGCGTTTTTAGCGCCAAAAGCACCGCCTACATCCGCATTTCGCACTCGAATATGGCGCCGGTCCAGGTGCAAAAAAGTAGCCAGCGTATCTCGCGCCCTGAAAATGGATTGACAAGACAGCCAGGCCGCAAGCTCGCCACTGGCCGGGTCAAAGTCAAACATGCAAGCTCGCGGCTCAATTGAGCTCGGCGCCAGCCGCTGGTTGACTACTCGCAGCCGCACAATCTGATCCGCCTGCTCGAAAGCGCTCGCGATATCGCCGCCCCTCATCTGCGAAGTGAAAGCAACATTTGAGCCTGTTTCCTCATACAGCAAAGGCGCATCCCCTTGCAGCGCTTGCTCCGCGTCCGTCACTGCCTCTAGAGGCTCATACTCAACCTCCACCAGGTCGCGCGCATCCATCGCGGCATACAGGCTTTCTGCCACCACAACAGCCACCGCATCGCCTGCGTAACGCGCTTTTCCTATAGCCATAGGACGCCGCTCCGGTTTCTTGAGGCCGGGCACAGGAATGGTATCGAGGACAGGCATGTCTTTTACCAGTTCCGCGCCCTCGAAGACACCAACTACCCCCGGCACAGCTCTGGCAGCATCAAGACGCATATTTTTGATCTCCGCGTGTCCATAGGGGCTACGAACTACCGCCATATAAAGCGCAGCAGGCCGACCCTCTGCCGGTCTCAAATCGTCAACGTACCGCCCGTGACCGGTTATCAGCGGATAATCCTCTTTGCGCCGTTCAAATCCCGTTGAAGAGCCTGTAGCATTCAATTGTTCTGCTTCCATATTTTTACCCTTGCATGCATTCCTAATGTATGGTAGAGTTGAGTTCATAATTGGTCGATTGCAACCGAAAGGAGCTGGCACAATGCTCTCAATGCCCGATTCGCACCAGCCTGTGCAGCATAGCAACACATCGACATCCGCGTGGACAAGGCGCCTGATCGTCCTGCTCACCATCCTCGCCGCTCTTGCCCTGGCCCTCGTCATACTCTGGGCCGCCAGCCATATTACCACATCGCTGCTCATCATCGCAGTAGCCGCCCTCATCGCCTATGCCATCACACCACTGGTAGCCCTTTTCAGACGCTTCATACCGCGCCCGCTTGCCATTCTTGCCTCCTATCTCATCGTTCTGATCATTCTCGGCTTAGTTTTCTACTTGATCATCACAACCATGATTGCCCAACTCTCTGCCCTGGCAAATAATGTCAGTATCTGGTTGACACCCACCAGTAATGGCGGAAATTCCCCCCTCGTCGGCATCTTGCTACGCTTAGGCCTGACCGCCAATCAGATTCAGTCCATCGCGCAGCAGCTCGGATCCCAGCTCACCAGTATTGCGGGCAGCGTTGCCGGTGGAATTTTGCCGGTCATTCAAGGGATCGCCAGCGGTATCCTCAACATCCTGCTTACCCTCGTCATCAGCATTTACCTGTTAGTAGATGGCAAGCGTATCAATGAATGGTTGCGTACCCGGACGCCATTATCACAGAGAGGGCGTGTTGAAACGCTTATTACCGTCTTCCAGCATGTTGTTGGCAATTATATCCGCGGCCAGTTTACCCTGTCCATCGTCATCGGAATAATCGTCGGCATAGGTATGGCTATTCTGGGGCTGCGTTCTTATGCCGTTCTCCTCGGCGTTCTCTCTTTCGTCACCGAATTTATTCCGGTACTCGGTACCATCATCTGCGGCACCGTCGCCGTCCTCCTGGCGCTCACACAGGGCTGGCTGACCGCCATCCTCGTCCTGGCCTATTTCGTACTCGTACACATCTTCGAGGGCTATATCCTGGCCCCGCGTCTCGTTGGCAAGGCGGTAGGATTGAACCCCGCCATCTCCTTACTGGCCCTCAGCATCGGCGCCGAACTCTTCGGACCGTGGGGCGCCATCTTCGCCTCCCCCATCGCCGGTCTGCTCCAGGCCCTCGCCGTTGCCCTCTGGATCAACTATCGCAGGACACACCGCGAAGAATTTCCAGTTGTGGAAGAGGAGACGCCGCAAGCCCCCGTTGGCATTGCCGTTGCCCCTACCATACCCGCTATCCAACCAGGCGACAACAACGGGGCGAAGGAGTAAAATAATATAAGGGCGACCCTTGCGGTCACCCTCCAGTTGCGGGTACCACTGACGAGTGCGCTCTACCAATCCGCATTCTACTGTGGTCGCCCTCCAGTTGCCCTGTTCTCATAGAAACTGAAAGGTCTTCAATGCCCGACAACAATGTGTATCCTCGTTTCTCTGCTGTCGAGTTTGCCCGTCGTTATGCAGCTCTTCGTGCCACAATGCAAAAAGCCGGCCTCTCCGCGCTCATCGTTTCCGGTACAGTGAGTTCCTACAACGAAATAGCCTATCTCTCCAACTTCCTGGTAACTCGCGAGGCTATGCTTGTCTTTCCGCTTGAAGGTGATCCTGCCCTTTTCGTGCAAATGTACAATCATGTCCCCACCGCTCGCCAGATGGCCTGCATAAGCGATGTACGCTGGGGCGGGCCGGATACATCAGTGACAGCCGCCGGAAACGTGCTGGAAAGAGGATTTGGCGAGAGCCGTATTGGACTGGTTGGAGCCATCTCCTACAAGCAATATGAAACACTCAGGCGCTTACTCCCAGGCGCAGCGCTCGTCGACTTTATGCCCCAGTTTATACAACTCCGTCTTATCAAGAGCGACGAAGAGATTGAATTTTTGCGCAAAGGCGCTCAATTCAGCGACCTGGCCATGCAAGCCCTCGAAAACGAAGCGCGTCCCGGAATTACAGAACATCAATTGACAGCCATCGTCGAAAAAGCCTATCTTGGACTGGGGGGTAGAACCCATATTCACTACATGGCAACCACCTCCATGCGCAACCCTGCAGTATGCGTGCCCGCTCAGCACCAATCAGATCGCGTTATCGAAAATGGCGATGTTCTCCTGACCGAAATCAGCGCCCATTATCATAGCTATCCTGGGCAGATACTCCGGCCTTTCGCCATTGGCACGCCTCCTACGCCGCAATACCGGCATATGTATGATGTTGCTTCAGAAGCATTTCATCGTATCGCAAGCGTCATTCGCCCAGGAGCTACTATTGATGACCTACTGGATGCAGCCGAATATATCCATTCCGCCGGATTCACCATCTACGATGACTTACTGCATGGTTTCGGCGGCGGTTACCTCCCGCCCGTTTTACGAACGAGGCGCACAAGCCCTCAACCTCCGGCGCCATTTATCTTTCAGGAAAACATGACTCTCGTAATCCAACCCAATGTCATCACAGCAGATGAGCGTATGGGCGTTCAAGTTGGCGAACTGGTGCTGATAACTCACGACGGGATCGAATCGCTACATCACTATCCGCTACGTTTCGTATTATGCGCTCAATAATAAATCGAAGATAGTTCTGTTCTTCGTTAATAATGCCGAAATAATGCCGATTTGGTTCTCCAGAATGCTGAAAAATCAGCTAGTTTGGTGTATACTTCATTATGAAGTATATCTCTTGCACATCATAAACAGTAGAGCTAAAGCCATAGGGAGAAAACATCAAATTGTGCTTTTGGTGTACCTGAAGTAAGGAAGACAGCATCCGTTATAGAGGGGTAACGTGATGCTTTTCGGGAATTGGATTATGCCATCCGCCAAAGGAGTAGAACATGGATTTCGGCAAATGGGTCCTTCAAATGGTCTTTGTATTGTTTGTCCTGATCGTTTTAGCCGCCGCCGGTGCGCTCACATTCCCTGGGATTTCTGGCCTTGGTGCGGTTGCCACGACTCCGCCGGCCAACCTTTTCTTCCTCTTGCTCTCGATTATCGTCTTGACTTTGATGGCTTTTGCTCTTGGTAGAGGCGTAAAGGGCATAAAAAGTACCTTCGAAGGCGTTCTACTCGCCTTTGCCAGCAGCATCATGCTCGGTGGAA
Organism: Ktedonobacteraceae bacterium; assembly: GCA_035653615.1. Taxonomy (NCBI): domain Bacteria; kingdom Bacillati; phylum Chloroflexota; class Ktedonobacteria; order Ktedonobacterales; family Ktedonobacteraceae; species Ktedonobacteraceae bacterium. The sequence goes on from DASRBN010000005.1 coordinate 82,749, forward strand.
TCTTATCCCTCCTGGCCGTCTTTAAATTCCCCTATTCCATACAAATGAATCTGACCTGGTTGGGGCCAAACTGGTATGATCCATGGATCGCCGCTTTCCTGGTCGGCGCTCCGATCTTGCTGGTTTACGTTGTGTGAAGGCTGCATAGAGTATGGCCTCGAGCTAGTGACCAGTTGGCGTTAGCGGTGATAAGTTCACTGCTTTCCGTGCCTTCAATTTGTATGTATCGTTAATGAGCTGTATTACCGTCACCAGTTTAAAACCATGGTGCTGTAATGCCTCGATAATAACGGGTAGAGCTGCAACAGTCTCCGAGCGGTTCCCTCCGCCGTCATGCATCAGAATAATGCTGCCATTGCGAGCAGCCGCCAGCGCAGTATTAACGATGCTTGATACTCCCAGGCGCTTCCAATCATTGGTATCCGCGCTCCACATCACTTTCCCAGAACGTGGTACACTTGTGAATAGGATACCCATACAGGATAGCGGCTCACCTTACGAACCCTTGTGGTTGCCCTGAAGCGGGTTGCTGCCTTTAAATATGTATGGAGCGGCCACCAGCGCCGATAATGAAGTTTACTAATCAAAATCGGTAATCCGAGCAGCCTGGCCCTGTCATTCTTCGCTGTCCTGTCATTCTGAGCGCAGCGAAGAATCTGCATCGTGGCCATCGAGATTCTTCGCTGCGCTCAGAATGACAGGGCTAGAGAGTGCTTCCCGATTTTGCCTGTTAAAATTCATCAACGATGTGTACGATCAATCGGCCTCTACGGTCGCCTTGAAAGGAGCTACTATACAATGACCACCACCGGCAATATCATTGATCCCAGCATCTTTAAAGCCTACGATGTGCGCGGCGTTTATGGACAGGACCTCAATGAGGAGATCGTTTATCGCATCGGGCGGGCCGCCGCCATCTATTTGAATGTCCCGGAGATTGTAGTCAGCCGTGATATGCGTGTCTCATCTCCTCAACTGGCTGCTGCCCTCATCCGCGGCATCACCGATCAAGGCATCAACGTTGCCGATTGCGGCCTGACCACTACCGACGAACTGTATTTCATCGTCGGCAACTATAATTATCCGGCAGGCATCATGATTACGGCATCGCACAACCCCAAGCAATATAACGGCATGAAATTCTGCCGCGCCGGGGCCGCCCCCATTAGCCTCGATACCGGCCTCGCTGATATACGCGACCTGGCAATACAGGGCAACTTTCCTGAACCACAAAACAAGGGCCAGGTCACTCATCGCGATGCCACCGATGACTACATCCAGCACGCCCTTTCCTACATCGACATCAGCAAGATTCGACCGCTCAAAGTCGTCGTCGATGCCGGCAACGGCATGGCCGGCATGATTATGCCCCGCGTATTCCAGCACCTGTCGGCCCAACTCGTTCCTCTCTACTTTGAACTCGATGGCACGTTCCCGAACCATCCTCCCAGCCCGATTGAGCCGGAAAATCTTGAAGCCCTGCGCAAGAAAGTCATCGAGGTCGGAGCCGAATTTGGAGCCGCCTTCGATGGCGATGCCGACCGCATGTTCCCCGTCGATGAGCATGGCAACATCGTCGATGGCTCCATGGTCATGCTACTCGTCTCCGACAGCATCCTGCGCAAGCATCCCGGTTCCACCATCCTCTACAACCTCATCCTCTCGAAGAGCGTCCCAGCCTTGATTGAAAGAGAGGGTGGCAGGGCAGTTCGCACGCGCGTCGGGCACTCGTTTATCAAAGCCGAAATGCGTAAAGAGAATGCCATCTTCGGCGGTGAGCATTCCGGCCATTTCTACTTCCGCGACAACTGGTACGCAGACTCCGGCCTCATCGCCTTCCTGCTTATCCTCGAACTCCTCTCCGTCGAAAACAAGCCGCTCTCCCAGCTCATCCGCCCCCTGGATACCTGGGTTCGCAGTGGAGAGATCAACACCCACGTCAACGATGTTCAGGGCAAGCTCAAGGCCATCGAAGAGCATTTCGGCAAAGACGCCCAATCGCTCGATCACCTGGATGGCATCACCATCGACTATGGCGACTGGTGGTTCAATGTCCGCCCATCCAATACCGAACCCTTGCTACGTCTCAATCTCGAAGCAAACACACAATCCCTCATGGAGCAGAAACGTGACGAAGTCCTTGAATTCATCCGCAGTTAATAGATCACTCAGCAAAATCGGTAAGCACCGGTGACGCATGTCATAGTGACGCGCCTCGCGGCGAAGCCGCGTAGGGGCCGATTTATCGTACACACCGCCGATTTATCGGCCCCCCGGCGCCAATTCACAAAGCTAATATAGGAGACTCTCTTTTATGACTGCCACGAACGACAAACCCATTGTAGTCCTCAGCCTGGCTCGCCTCGGCGCAGGCTGGTTGGAACGTTTACAGCAAATCTCACCCAACCTGCGTATTGAAAAGCGCTCGCCCGGCGATTTGAATACCATCCCCACAGACCTGTGGCGAGAAACCCAGATTCTCTACACCTTCGGCTGGAATCTGCCTGCCCCTGACCAGGTTCCTAACCTGCGCTGGGTGCAACTCTACTCGGCAGGCGTAAACCAGGTCGTGAATCAGCCCCTTTTCAAAACTGATGTTATCTTCACCACTTCCAGCGGTATTCATGCCGTCAACATCGCCGAATACGTCTTTACCATGATCCTGGCCTGGTTCCATCGTCTCCCCAGCCTGCTTGAATGGCAGCAAACAGGAGTATGGCCGCCCGAGGCACAATCTCGCTCGGTCTTTCTCCCCCAGGAATTATGGGGCAAAACCATCGGCATCGTCGGCTACGGCAGCATCGGTCGCCAGGTCGCGCGCCTGGCCGCCGCCTTCGGCATGCGCATCCTCGCCATGCAGCGCGGCGCCGACCACCGCGATCATGGCTTTCAATTTCCCGGTGTTGGCGACCCCGACGGCTCGCTGCCCGCGCGCTATTACGTCCCGGATCAACTCCATGCCATGCTAGGTGAATGCGATATCGTCGTCATCTCCCTTCCATCAACCTCCAGCACACGCGGCCTGTTCAATCGAGCCGCTTTCCAGTCCATGAAAAACAGCGCTTTCCTCGTCAACATCGCTCGCGGTGACGTCTGCAATCAAGCCGATCTCATTCAAGCCCTGGAAGAGAAACAGATCGCAGGAGCCGCTCTCGACGTATTCGAACAGGAACCGCTCCCAAGCGATAGCCCCTTATGGCATCTTCCCAACGTCTTTCTCAGCCCCCACATCTCCGGCCTCACCCCCGAATATGACAACCGCGTCTCAATGATCTTCGCCGAAAATTTGTGCCGCTACCTCGCCGGCCAGCCCCTCTACAACCTCGTAGACAAAGAACAGGAGTATTAATGTCTTCCTCTATCCTGGACTGCTCGTACACAATGTAATAGAATCTGAAAAGAAGGAAAAACTAGCAACAAAAAGAAGGAGACAAACACATGCAAAATACTCAGAACAGGTGCAGCCAATTGCGCCGGCTCCATACAAACCTCATGCTAGAAATCAATACCATGAAACAAAACATCAGCATGGAAGAGTACGACGGCGTAGCCAACCCTATCGAGACTGTCAGCATTCTCAAAAGCCTGCAAAATACCCTCCAACTTGTAGAAAATGAACTCAAGAAGTGCCCTCCTGAGCCGTAGGGCCTGGAACTTTTCCGCTCGTAGAAACGTAGAATGGACGTGGGTTACTCCACAAACCGGTACTTTTACCGGTACATATACGTAGCTTTAACGTTCCAACCTTGCTCCTGAAACTGCTCTGCGCAACTCCCTTACCTGTCCATTTTCAGGAGCAAACTGTTTTTACAGCTTCCATCAGGAGAACACATATCATGACAACCAGACAAGCAACGAAAACCCAATCCAACGGCAAGGTCAAGCTATTCCCTGCGCCCGCACAATTGGCGACACCTACGGACCTGACATCCCAGGAGTCACAGGCAATCACCGAAGCGCTCAATCCTCTCATCGCCGACCTGTTTGCTCTCTATGTCAAAACCAAGAACTTCCACTGGCACCTGTCCGGCTCGCACTTCCGCGACTACCACCTGCTTTTTGACGAGCAGGCCGACCAGGTCTTCGATGCCGTTGATACCCTGGCAGAACGTGTGCGCCGTGTCGGTGGCACCACCATTCGCAGTATCAGCCATATCAGCCAGTTGCAGACAATTGAGGACGATAACAACGAGTTTGTCCCTCCTGGCGAAATGGCCAGGCGCTTGATGCAGGACAACGCCCACCTCGCTAAGAAGCAGCGGGAAGCGCATCAGGTATGCGAGCGCTGTCGCGATGTAGCCACAGCCAGTCAACTAGAAATCCTTATTGACGAGAGCGAACGCCGCAAGTGGTTCCTCTTCGAGATCGTGCAAGGATTGAACAATACCGACTGACATCGTGCTGTCCTGAGATAGCCCAGGTAACAGGTCGATGATGATGAATATTCACCATCAAGATCGGCAAGAAGAGCAGCCACATCCTGTCATTCTGAGCGCAGCGAAGAATCTCAAGTCAGGCGCCGGTCCTGTCATTCTGAGCGCAGCGAAGAATCTCAGTGTTCTTCGCCAGAGATTCTTCGCTGCGCTCAGAATGACAGGACCGGCAGACGCCACAAACAATGGCCCTATTCATTTGTTCAAACTCATTATTTAGCGGCAGGCTTCCCCAGGATTTGCCTGTGGTTAAAAGCGTACAGGTTGCGATCATCCGAACCCATATACACCACCCCATCAGCTACTCGTGGAGACGAAACAATCATTCCGCCCGTTGTATAGCTCCAGAGCCGCTCACCGCTCTCCGCATTAAGCGCATACAACGTATGATCCTGCGACCCAACATATACTACGCCATCTGCCAGTGCCGGCGACGAATCAATAATTCCTCCGCTCCTGAAGCTCCACCATTCCTCGCCCGAGTCGGTATCGAGCGCGTATAATCTATGATCGTGCGAGCCGAAATACACGATCCCATTAGCGACTGCCGGCGACGAATGAATCATATCGCCAGCTTCATACTTCCATACTTCCATGCCGCTAGCAGCATCCAGCGCATAAAAGTTGTGATCGCGCGAACCAAAGTAGACTCTGCCCTCCGCAATTGCCGGTGAAGATAGCACAGCACCTTCCGTTTCATAGCTCCATATCTCTTTGCCCGTCATCATATCCAGCGTGTATAGCTTATAATCATATGAGCCGAAGTAGACCTTTCCATTGTCTACCGCGGCCGAGGAGTAAATAGGCCCACCGGTCGTATAACTCCACAACCTCTCACCTGTATTCACATCAAACGCGTAAAAGGTATGATCGTGCGAACCAATCAGCACCATCCCTTGCGCAATTACAGGCGAAGCCGTAACGTTCCCGCCGGTTGCCGCGCTCCACAACCTGGCTCCCGTACTACCTGCCAGGGCATAGACCAGGTTATCATTCGAGCCGATATAGACCACTTCATCCACAACTGCCGGTGAAGAATAGATGCTACCTCCCGTCACGTAATTCCACTGCTCATCACCACTCATCGCATCTAATGCATAGACTCTATGGTCGTGCGAGCCAACGTAGACCAGCCCATTTGCCACCGCCGGCGACGACTGCACGCTTCCTGCCGTCGTATAGCTCCACAGCCTGTCGCTGGTAAATGCATAAAGCTTGCCATCGCGCGAACCCACATACACTACCCCGTTTGCGACGGCCGCCGCTGCCTCGATGGCATCTCCGGTAGCATAGCTCCACAGCCTTTCGCCTGTTATGGTAGAGAGCGCGTACAGGTTCGTATCCCAGGAGCCAACATAAAGCACCTCATCGGCAATGACAGGAGCAGCATCGATGGCACCCCCGGCCAGGAAATTCCACAGTGACTCGCCGCGAACCGCATCCAGCGCGTGCAACCTGCTGTCGTGCGACCCAATATAGACGACTCCATTGCTCACTACCGGCGAAGAAAGAATAATATCTCCCGTCTCATAGCTCCATAACTCCGCGCCCGTACCAGCATCCAGCGCGTAGATGCTATGATCTTGCGAGCCGAAGTACACAACCCCATTGGCTACCGCCGGTGAAGAACTGATCCTCCCACCCGTCGTAAAAGTCCATACCTTCGCGCCGGTAGAAGCATCCAGCGCGTACAGCGTCCCATCCCAGCACCCGAAGTAAACCATCCCATCAGCGATTGCAGGCGTAGACTGAATACCTCCCTCTGCCTCAAAACGCCAGCGCAGGTCGCCCGTGCTGGCATCCAGCGCGTACAGCGAATGATCGGTCGAACCTGCATACACCAACCCATCTGCGACAATCGGAGCAGCGTCGATAGCATCCTTCGTGGTGTAGCTCCACAATAGACCACCTGATCTGGCCTCAAGCGCCACCAGCGTGCCATCAAATGAGCCGGCATACACCACATCGTCAGCCACTGCCGGAGCAGTTTCGACAGTATTGCCCATCAAATACCTCCAGCCTAACTGCCTGCTGCCGGCATCCAGCGCGTACAAGTTATGGTCGCTTGAGCCGAAATAGATCGTTCCATTGGCCACAACCGGCGAGGAACTGATCGCCCCCCCTGTAGCATAAGTCCAGTCCAGCCGCAACTCCGGCACATTTTCAGGATAAATTACCCGGTTGCCAGCAGCGTTCTGCGTCATGTCGTCCTCCCTTCATTTTGCATCTAAAACCAATCATTATACGAGCAAAACGGCCAACAAAGTTTCTCTGCTACCTATATCGCTGATCCCTCTTGAAACCGTTCAAGCCCGAATGGCAGGATCACATCCGGCGTCTTTCCTGTCGTTATCAACTCAGCAATCGCCTTGCCCGTGATTGCGCTCAACTCGAAGCCACCCGCGCCATGCCCGGTCGCCAGGATAACATTCTCCCAGCCAGGCGCTTTACCAAGAATAGGATACGTATCCCGCGACATCGGACGCAAACCCGCCCACATGTTCACCAGCGCTGCTCCTTCAAGTTCGGGGATCAACCGGATAGCAGACGAAAGCAGCCAGTACAGACCACCGGCGGTATTCCTTTTATCAAACCCAACACTCTCAACCGTGGCACCAACATAGATCGTATTATCGACCTTGGGCACCAGGTACACGCCATTGCCAAAGATCGTATGGTTGAGCGGCGTAGCCGGCTGTCTCAGCGAAAGAATCTGGCCGCGCGCCGGAAAAACAGGAATGCTCAACCCCAACCATCGCCCAATATGCTCAGACCATGCTCCTGCCGCGATCACAACTTGTTTGCATTCAATCATCTCTCCAGTTGCTATTTCAATCCCCGTAACCCTCTCTGAATTCTGCTCCAGGCCGATTACTTCGGTATGCTCTAAAATTTGAACCCCATTCTTGCGCGCTGCCTCGGCATACGCCATCGTCATCAAACTCGGTCGAATACTCGCCGCGTGGGGAATGTACAGCGCGCGCTTGAACGCCGGATGCAGCAATGGCTCAAACCGGTGTAGCTCATCGCCTGTTATCCACGCGACATCGGGCGCATGCTTTTTCCACACCTCCGCATACTTCTCCGCTTCAGCCTCTTCATCTGCATCCTCTACCAGGTGCAGCGCACCTGTACGAAAATACTCGACCAGCACGCCACTCACAGCCTCGATCTCAACAATCACCTCCCCTGTAATTGACCAGCTTGCCAGAAACAGCTTTGCCCCCTCCTCAGGACCGGTAAGTACCCCTGCCGGAGCAAGTAATCCTGCCGCCGCGCTCGAAGCCTCAGCCGCGACCTCTTCTCGTTCTAGAACAGTGACCTGCACCCCAGCCTTACTCAACTGGTAAGCAATCGAACAGCCGCTCACTCCCCCGCCAATAATGGCAACATCTGTTGTTCTACTCATAATCATCTTTCATCTCCCTCCAACCTTATTGTAGCATGAAATCTGGCAATCGCTCCGCTCCGCCCCTGTCACATCCTTTCCCCAACAAACGTGATACACACAGGCAGGCTTTCATTGGACGTATTCCCTATATTATAAAGGGACTGTTTCTATAACATACACGTATTGAGGAGGAGGTAGGAAGTGTCAATAGCTGAACCCATGCCGCAGCAGCCCCCGACCCTGGGCGATGTGGAAAATTGTGATGCCAAAGACCCTATTGAAACGGCGAAAGCCGCAGGTTTGCGTTACGTCACCGATGCCATGCCCGGCATCCGCCGCAAGCGTGTCGGCAAGCACTTCAGCTACATAGGGCTCGATGGCAAACCCATTCGCGACCCCGCTGAACTACAGCGCATCAAGTCGCTTGGCATTCCACCCGCCTGGACCAACGTCTGGATCTGCCCAAAGCCTAACGGCCATATCCAGGCCACCGGCAGAGACGCCAAAGGACGCAAGCAATACCGCTATCATCCGCGCTGGCGCCAGGTACGCGACGAAACCAAATATGATCACATGATTTCGTTTGCCCAGATGCTGCCCAGGCTGCGCGCGCGGGTCGCCCATGACCTATCTCTCTCCGGTATGCCCCGCGACAAGCTACTTGCCACCATCGTCAGGTTGCTCGATACCACCCTTATTCGCGTCGGCAACGAAGAGTATGCCCGCGAGAACAATTCCTACGGCCTGACCACACTGCGCAATGAGCATGTCGAAGTCTCAGGCTCGAAGGTCGAATTCCATTTTCGTGGCAAGAGCGGCAAAGAGCACGTCATCGATATCCGCGACCGCCAGCTTGCCAGAATCGTCAAGCGCTCTAAAGACCTGCCTGGCCACGTACTTTTTGAATACATCAACGAAAATGGAGACCTGCGCACAGTTGAATCAAGCGACGTAAATGATTACTTGCAAGAGATATCCGGCCAGGACATCACCGCCAAAGATTTTCGCACCTGGGGCGGCACAGTTGCCGCGACCGAAGCCCTGCAATCCATAGGCGGTTTTGACACCCAGACTCAGGCCAAAAAAAACGTCGTCCAGGCCATAAAAGTAGCCGCCCAGGAGCTTGGTAATACTCCCGCCATCTGCCGCAAATGCTACGTCCATCCCGCCATCATCGACTCCTACATGAACGGCTCCCTGCTCAACTACATCAAACAATATCACGAACAACACAGTAGGGGCGGGAGTGGTGGTGGAGGCGGGGAGGAGGTGCTTGCACCGCCCTCCTCTGATGAACAGGAGAGTTTACGCCCAGAAGAATCTCTGGTACTGGCATTTTTACAACAAGAATCAGAGAAACAATAACGTAGCACCGCGCTCTGTAACCAATACCCGCAACCCCGTAGGGGCCGGTTTACCGTACACATCGCCGATTTATCGGCCCGTGCGGAATTGCCGGAATACGTTAGGAAAACCCCATGCTCGGCCCAACTAGATGAACAGATGATAATGACACAACAGCATAAAGCCAGGCGCCAATTGCGCCGCATCGCTCACGAAAAATTCGGGTACGAAAACCTCCGTCCGGGGCAGGAACCGGCAATTCAGGCCGTCATCGATGGACATGATACGCTTGCCGTCATGCCCACCGGCTCGGGCAAATCCATGATTTACCAGGCCGCCGGCTTGCTTATGCATGGGCCAACCATCATCGTCTCCCCCCTCATCGCCCTGCAACGCGACCAGGTCGAATCCATTGAAGAGCAGCAAGTGGGCAGCGCTGCCCTATTGAACTCCACTATCCACGCAGGTGAATGGCGTGAGGTAATAGAATCGTTCAACCACGGCAATCTCCAGTTTCTCTTCCTCGCCCCCGAACAGTTCAATAACGAGGAAACGCTTGCCCAACTGAAAGCCGCTCATCCCACGCTTTTCGTCGTCGATGAAGCCCACTGTATCAGTGAATGGGGCCACGATTTTCGCCCCGAATACCTGCGCCTGGGCAGCGTCATCGAAGAACTCGGTCATCCCAGAGTGCTTGCCCTCACCGCCACTGCCGCCCTGCCCGTCCGCACCGAGATACTGGAGCGCCTGAATATGCGCGACCCTCGCGTTGTCGTGCAGGGCTTTGACCGCCCCAACATCTGGCTCGGCGTCGAAATGTTCCACGATGAAACTCAGAAAATGCAAGCACTGGTCGAGAGAGTCGCCAGCGCTGAAAAACCTGGCATCGTCTACGTCGCCACACGCAAACATGCGGAAGAAGTCGCTCATGCTTTGCAAGCGCATAACGAAAAAGCCCTCTTTTATCACGCTGGCATGAAGACGAAGGAACGCCATGCCGTACAGCAGGCCTTCATGGATGGCGAAGTCGACGTAATCGTTGCCACCACCGCCTTTGGCATGGGCGTCAACAAAGAAAACGTCCGTTTCGTCTACCACTACGATATCAGCGATTCCGTTGACTCCTACTATCAAGAAATTGGGCGCGCCGGGCGCGATGGCATCGATGCCGGGGCCATCCTCTTTTACGACCCCAAAGACCTCGGCCTCCAGCAATTCCTCACCGGCAGCGGTAAAATCGACGCCGACCAGGTTGAGCTGGTAACCACCGTCATCCAGGAACATGGAGAACCGGTCAGTCCAGGCGAATTGCGCGAAGAACTGCATCTTTCAGAAACGAAATTGATGCAGATACTTACCAGCCTCGAAGAAATCGGCGTCGTCGAAATGCTCCCCAACGGCGATGTCGCTCCTGCCGACCATCCTCCAGACCTCAGCGAAGTGAAAGATTCCGCGATGCAGATGCAGCAATCCCGCCGCCAGTTCGACCAATCACGCATCGACATGATGCGCGGCTATGCCGAGACGACGGACTGCCGCCGCGGATACCTGCTCAACTACTTCGGCGAACCTTTTGAGGGACGCTGTGGCTTCTGCGATAACTGCGATGCAGGCATTTCCGAAGCAGAAAACACGGAGAATGAACCATTTCCGCTCAACAGCCGTGTCATACATAGAACCTGGGGCGAAGGTCTTGTGTTGCGATACGAGAATGGCAAAATGGTCATCCTCTTCGATGAAGTCGGCTACAAAACCCTCGCGGTCGATATTGTGATCGAAAAAGGTCTGCTTGAGCCTGTGCAGGAGGAATAACAACTATGGCAAAAAAACAGTACGATCTGTTGGTCATCGGCTCCGGCGCCGCGGGTAGCTCCGCCGTCACTTCTATAGACAAAAAAGGCCTGCGCATCGCGCTTGTCGAGCGAGGCAAACTCGGCGGCACCTGCCTCAACTATGGCTGCGACCCGACCAAAACGCTGCTCTACACCGCGAACCTGCTCTACGAAACACGTCATGCCTCTCAATATGGCCTCGACATCCCCGAATCCCAGGTCGATTGGCCCGCCGTTCAGCAACGCGTGCAAGACATTATCATTCGCCTGCGCGGGGGAACGCCCGAAGAGGCACGCGCCAGATTTGCTCAACAGGGCATTGACACCCTCGAAGGCGAGGCCAAATTTCTCTCACCTCACGAAATAAGCGTATCAGGTTACGATGATACCTTTTCCGCCGAGCGCATCATCATCGCTACCGGCAGTGAAACGCTGATCCCACCGATTGAAGGCCTCGATGAAGCCGGCTATATCACCAACGTCCAGGCGGTATCACTGCCCTCTCTGCCGCGTCGCATGGCAATCGCGGGGGGCGGCGCCATCGGCATCGAATTTGCCCAGATGTTCCGCCGCTTCGGCGTCGAAGTCACCGTCCTGGAACGCAGTCCCGACATCCTCGATACCGAAGATCGCGAACTGGCCGGTAAGCTCTGCGAATTGCTCACGAAAGAAGGCATCCATCTGAAAACTGGTGCCGAACTCAAACGAGTTCAGAAGAAAGGTGCTTGCAAGCTCCTCACCGTTCAATGCGGCGAGCAAGATCAGGAAGAACTTGAGGTCGACGAACTGCTAATCGCGGTCGGCCGTCGTGCCTCCTTCACTTCACTCAACCTTGAAGCTGCCGGCGTGCAAACCTCCAAAAAAGGCATCATCGTCGATGAACACTTACGTACCTCTGTGCCTCATATCTGGGCCGCGGGCGATGTCGCCAGCCCCTATCAATTCACCCATGTCGCCTCCGAACAGGGCAAACTGGCAGCTCATAACGCCTTCAGCAGCAATCCCTATGCATTTGATGATCGCGTCATACCCTGGGGCATCTTCACCTACCCATCCCTTGCTCATGTCGGAAAAACCGAACAGCAACTTCAACAGGAACATGTAGAATATCGCTCGACCTGTGTCCCTTTCAGCGAAAATGAACGCGCCCTCATCGACGGAAAAACCGACGGCCTGATAAAGCTGCTCGTAGACAGCAGGGGAAATATCCTCGGCGGCCATATCCTCGGCACCAGGGCCGGCGATCTGCTGGCCCCCATCGTCCTGGCCATGCACGCCTCATTACCTGTCCAGGCCCTTGCCTCCACCATTCTTCCCTACCCCACCATCTCCGAAATTGTGCGCCTGGCTGCAGGGAAGCTCTAGCGCCCAGAATCCACGAAGGAGGGTCAATAATGCCATCTCATGTGAAGCAATCACACAACCAGAAGAGATGGAGATTCAACAAGCGCATCCAGGCTGTCTTTCACCCCTTGAATCCCCTGAAGAATTTTATCATCAAGTTCAACAATGACTGGTCGATGAATCTCGCCGGCCTGCTGGCTTACAATCTGCTTATGGCCATGATACCTATCGCGGTAGCCATTATCGCTATCACCGGCCAGATCCTCAGATTGCCGGGTGTGCAAGCATCCATCACAAAAGCAGTCTCCGGTGTGTTCCCAGGCATAATCTCTAAGGAAAACGCTCTGACCATTGCTTTACATGAGGTCGCTAACGAAACAGGAATTCTGCTCGTGATTGCCCTGGTCGTCGCCTTTTTCTTAGGTTCTCGCCTCTTTGTCGTACTCGATGAGTGCTTTGCCATCATCTACGGCGTGCAAAATCGCTCATTTATTCCCCAGAATCTCATGGCCATAGGCATGCTGCTGCTATTTATTGTTCTCATCCCCCTGATGGTTTTTACCTCGATCGCATCCAGGTTTATATTCACCCTCATCAACAATCAATTTCTCTATGCAGGCGCTGTCGGTAATGCTATCGTCACCATCGGTGGGTACGTGACCAGTTTCATCGTCTCCTTTATTCTCTTTGAAGCCATCTATTTGATCGTGCCAAATCAGCACATCAGCTTTCGCTATAGCTGGCAAGGAGCTTTGCTGGCCGCCTTCGGAGTAGAAATCTACTTCTTGCTCTTTCCATTCTATGCCACGCATTTCCTCGTCGGCATCAGCGGACCGGTAGGTTTTGCCATCATTCTGCTGCTCTTTTTCTACTTTTTTGCTGTGATTCTTTTGCTCGGCGCAGAGATCAATGCCATGATCCAGGGAGTACGGCCAATCCCCGATTATCTCCCCACCTTCATCAGCAAGATGGTGGGCAGGATCAATAGCGAGGCTCCCGGACAGAGAGCAGCATCCTCCGATTCACCCGATTCTTAGCTTTACGGCTTTTTCAATCGTACTTCCATACCAATCTCCTGAGCCGCGATTTCGCATCCACTGGAGGCGCTCTCAGCGGCCAGGCGCTCAAACTGCTCCCTGGTATAGGCGCGCTGCCGCGGCATTCCTGGTGGGGCGATTTTAGGATCGCCCCTACTTTTATTGCCCATGTACCTGTTTTATTCTGTCCAGCATTGCTTACAGCGACAGCATTCTCTGCAATGCTACCCTCGCCCAGTGCGCCGTCTCCTCGTCCACGCTCACCTGGTTAATCACCTTGCCCTCAACCAGTCCCTCAAGCACCCAGGCAAGATAGGCCGGGTGTATGCGGTACATCGTAGAACACGGACACACAACCGGGTCAAGACAGAAAATCAGCTGCTCCGGGTGCTCTTTCGCCAGTCGATGCACCAGGTTGATCTCGGTTCCCACCGCCCACTGACTGCCCGCCGGAGCCTGCTCGATCTGCTGGATGATATACTCGGTCGAACCGTACAGATCAGCCGCTTCTACCACCTCGCGGCGGCACTCGGGATGTACCAGCACCTTGATGCCAGGATATTCAGCACGTGCCTTCGCGACCTGCTGCACATTGAAACGCATATGCGTCGTACAATAGCCCTTCCACAGGATGATCCTGGCCCGCTCGATCTCCTCCTCAGCATCTATCGAGGCCAGCGGGTCTTTTGGATTCCACACCGCCATCTGCTCCTCCGGAATGCCATACTTCAGCGCCGTATTGCGTCCAAGATGCTCATCCGGGAAGAATAGTACGCGCTTGCCCTGAGTAAATGCCCACTTTATCACCGCAGGAGCATTCGACGAGGTGCAGACAATACCCCCGTTGCGCCCGCAAAATGCCTTCAGATTGGCAGCCGAGTTCATATACGTGACCGGAATAATCCCCGCATCCTCCCCCAATATTTCTTCAAGCATCGCCCAGCACTCTTCGACCTCGGCAATATTCGCCATATCGGCCATCGAGCAACCGGCGGCAGGGTTAGGCAAAATCACCTTCTGGTGTGGCGCGCTGAGGATATCCGCGCTCTCGGCCATGAAATGCACCCCGCAGAACACGATATAATCCGCCTGCGGGCGAGCTGCCGCCAGCTGCGCCAGCTTGAACGAATCGCCGCGATAATCGGCGTATTTGATGATCTCATCGCGCTGGTAGTGATGCCCCAGGATCACAAGCCGCTCTCCCAATGTAGCTTTTGCAGCCGCGATGCGCTGATCCAGCTCCTCCCCTGACATCTCCGCGTACTTCAACGGCACATGATCAATGCGCACTCCATGGCTATGCTCCCCCCGCGTGCGAGGAGACAAAAGCGGCAGAATGCGCTCTTCCTTGCTTTCCGCACAAACTGCTTGAATTGCCATAGAAAATCTCCTTTGTTAGCGTCTGGCAACCATAAACGCTTCGTATGTAACAAGGGCGATCCTTGTGATTGCCCTGCTCGATTGCTTATTCTACAAACTCCAGCGAAACATCAAAATTCGGAGCCGAATGCGTCAGCGCGCCCAGCGAGATGAAATCCACACCCGTTGCTGCCACCGCTGCCAGGCGCGCGGGATTCGTGCCAATATTTCCCGAGGCCTCGATCAATACTCCCGGGTTCATACGGCGTACCAGCCTGACCGCTTCACTCATCACCTCAATACTCATATTATCCAGCAGCACCACATCTGCCCCCGCTTCCAGCGCCTCCCGCACCTCCGCCAGCGTCTCGCACTCTACCTCGATCTTCAGCAGGTGAGGAGCCGCCTTGCGCGCTGCCGTAACAGCCTCGGCGATTCCTCCCGCTGCCTTGATATGGTTGTCTTTAATCAGCACGCCATCGTTCAGACCAGAGCGATGATTCTGACCTCCACCCAGGCGCACAGCCTCCTTCTCCAGAGCGCGCAGCCCAGGCGTCGTCTTACGAGTGTCCAGAATACGTACCCCGGTGCCCTCAATCGCATCTACGCATTGCGCGGTCAGGCTAGCAATGCCGGAAAGATGCCCCAGGAAGTTCATCGCCACACGCTCGGCGCTCAAAATTGAACGCGCCGGGCCGCTCAATCGCGCCAGAACCTGCCCGGCATGCACAGGCGCTCCATCCTTTACCATCTGCTCGACCGCGATCCGCGCGTCAAGTTCTTGGAAAGTCGCAATAGCCACTTCGAGTCCGGCAATAACGCCGTCCTGGCGGGCCAGGATATGCGCCTGCGCCTGTCGTCCCTCTGGAACCGTACTCAAAGTCGTAATATCGAATTCCGCTCCATCTTCGGCCAGCGCCTGCCGAATACTATCAATAGGTGGTTTAGGCATGGTACGCCATCTCCTTTGTAGAGGTGCCGGGAGTCCCATCTCCCGGCACCCGGCGACCCTGAATATTGCCGCTCAGCAATGTTTCGTCGCCCTCCTCTTGTGCCGCCTGGAACACATAGTGATGTCCTGCCAGTTCCTCATCCATAGCCGGAAAATCGTCGCGCCAGTGGCTCCCTCGACTCTCGCGTCGTTGCAAAGCTGCCTCAACCACCAGCCCGGCCACGATAAGCATATTCCTCGTCTCAAGCCAACGGGGAAGCGCCTGTTCTTCTTCCGGCCTCTCGGCCATACTCCTGCGTAGCGCATCAATCGCCCGTTTCGCCTCCATCAACCCAGCCTCGTCGCGACGCAGCGAAACATGCTTCCACATGATCTTCTTCAACTCGCTCCGTGTGTCTGTCACTGTAGGGATGGTGCAGTGTGATATGCGAACCCTTGTGGCCGCTCGTTGCTGTTCCATCTCATCAAGCGCAAGCGTAATTGTGGTTGCCTGCCTTCGGAATTGCATTTCTCCTGCCAGCGCTTCATGCTTCTCTACCAACCCATCGGCCAATCGCAGCCCAAAGACCAGTCCCTCAAGCAACGAATTACTCGCCAGCCGGTTCGCGCCATGCACGCCCGTGCAGGAAACCTCTCCCACCGCATACAGGCCATCAACCGTCGTGCGGCCATAGCTATCAACCATCACTCCGCCCATGCAGTAATGGGCCGCTGGAGCAACAGGCAACAGGTCTGTGGCAAGATCGAGTCCATAGCCGCGACAGATGGCAGAAATGGTGGGGAAACGCTCGTGCATGCGTTGCGCAGGCAGGTGGCGCAGGTCAAGGTACTGGCAATCGGTTCCCTCGGATAGCATCTCGCTCAGTATCGAGCGGGCAACCACATCGCGAGGCGCAAGCTCCGCCAATGGAGAATAGCGAAGCATGAATCGCTCGCCCGCGTGATTGCGCAGGTAAGCTCCTTCGCCGCGTACCGCCTCTGATATCAGATGCGAACCACCACCGGCTACCAGCACCGTCGGATGGAACTGCATAAACTCCAGGTCGGTCACAGCAGCACCCGCCCTCCATGCCAGCGCCAGCCCATCCGCCGTCGCACCAGCCGGATTCGAGGTATGCTGCCATAAGCTTCCCGCGCCCCCGCTCGCCAGGACTATCGCGTCCGACTTCACGCTGAATACGTTTCCCTCGCGGTCGATTGCCTCCAGCCCGGTACATACTCCCTCTTCAACGATCAGACGGTTTACAAAAGTTTCTTCATATAGCACAATCGAGGAACGCTTGAGTAGCTCCTTCATCAACGCGCGTTCAATTTCTGCGCCTGTAGCATCTCCGCCCGCGTGCAAAACGCGCCAGCGGCTATGCGCCGCCTCTCGCCCCAGCAACAATCCATCATCCGTGGTATGTTCATCGCCGGAGTGCGCTCGATCAAACCGCACACCCATCGCGATCAGCCACCGCACCGCTGCCGGAGCCTCTTCTACCAGGATGCGCACCGCCTGCTCATCACAAAGCCCGGCGCCTGCCGCAATTGTATCCTGGAAATGCAATTCGGGGCTATCATCGTCTCCCAATGCCACTGCCAGCCCGCCCTGTGCATAGCGTGTATTGCTCTCCCCAAGTTGCCCCTTGGTGAAAAGCGCAACCCGCATCTGCTCCGGCAGGCGCAAAGCGACCGAGAGTCCTGCAATGCCACCTCCGATTATCGCCACATCGTATGATTGGCTATCCGCGATCATTTCTTTCTCCTTCAATAAGTGTATTTAGTACACTTACATAAGTGTAAAAAAAACACTTTGTCCGCGGACAAAAGAAAAAAGTGTTTTCTGTACACTAACTGATTAATGCCAAGTATACCAGGGAATTTTCCAAAATTCAAGGGGAAAAGAACGATAGAACGATCCTTCTTCTTGACAATCATGTAATCTGAGAGATACCTTTAAACTGTTGTATTTCTTCTCTTCCGCCTCTGGAAGAGCCATTCTCAAGGGGGAGTAAACATTTGAAACACATTACTAGCAGCCAGCCACAAGGCCACTTTGTAAGAGTATCATTTGCTCTGGCTATCGCCCTCAGCCTCATCTCTGTCTTTGCCGGTACTGGCCCCGTGTCGGCATCCAGCAGCCCGCCGAAACACAAATCGTTCTCGATCAACTATCATGGACACCCGGCCAGACTCTATGAACCGAATTCGACAACCCCGCCTACCGATGCCCAGTGCCGCCAGCAATACGGTATACCTTGCTACAGTCCGCAGGAAATGCGCACGGCATACGACCTGAATCCCATCCTGAACGCGGGCTATGATGGGACCGGCCAGACCATTATCATCATCGACTCCTTCGGTAGCCCCACCATAAAGAGTGATTTGAAGACCTTTGATGCCGGCTATGGCCTGCCAGACCCTCCCTCATTCAAAATACTTCATCCGGTTGGCTCAGTACCTTTCAATCCCAATGATGGCACGATGGTCTCCTGGGCCGTTGAGACTTCGCTCGATGTCGAATGGGCCCATGCCATGGCTCCTGGCGCCAACATTGTACTCATGACCAGCCCCGTAGCGGAGACGCAGGGTGTAATGGGTATGCCCAAATTCTTGCACCTGGAAAAATATGCCCTCGATCATCACCTGGGCAATATTATCTCGCAAAGCTGGGCTACGACTGAAAACACCCTCTTCGCGAATAAGGCCGGTAAAATAGTGCTGAAGGACTTCGAGGCCTTCTACCAGCAGGCCGCGCAGGACAACGTCACCGTTTTTGCCTCCTCCGGCGATACCGGTGTGGCTAATCCCGATGTCAACGGGCAGATTTACCCTTTCCCTACCGTCAATTTTCCCGCGTCATCTCCCTATGTCACAGCCGTCGGCGGCACCAGCCTCTATGCCGACACACAGGGCAACTACCAGTCCGAAAATGGCTGGAGCGGCTCCGGCGGGGGCATCAGCCAGTACTTCGCCGAACCTGACTACGAGGTGAACTACCTGCCCCCATCCATCCAAAGCCAGTTGAACAACCATCGCGGCCTGCCCGACATCTCCTACAACGCCGACCCCAGCACCTCCATTTTGTATTACGCCAGTTTCATACCGGGTCAGTCCGGCTACTACTTCGTCGGTGGCACCAGCGAAGGCTCACCCCAGTGGGCCGGCATCATTGCCGATGCCAACGACTTTGCCGGATATCCCCTCGGCTTCTTGAATCCGAAGTTATATGCCCTGGGAGCCGGTTCGCAGTACAATACTCTCTACCACGACATTCTGGTAGGTAATAATAGTAACGATGGCATTCAGGGCTACAACTGTGGCCCCGGTTGGGACTTTGTTACCGGCTGGGGAACCCTCGATGCCGCGCAGCTTATTCATGCCCTCGTCGGAAAATAGTCTGTTCGTAGCCTGTATCCATCCTTATACGTGCCTGCGATTTCATTGCCTCAAATGAGATTGCAGGCATACGTAGGTAATGTCGCATGCGATAGCAGGAGGTAACTTCCATGAACCGTCTCATCTCACTGATCGCTCTGCCTGGTCTCGCCCTTGTCTTGCTACTCGCTCTTCCGCCAGCCCATATACTGGCAGCTAGCTCTGCAGGCCTGACTTCTTCCCGCGCGCATTCCGGCATCTCTAAAAATCACAAGCACTGGCAGGTGATCCCCAGCCCGAATGTTGGTAGTACCGGTAGTGATCTTCTCGCCATCTCCTCGATCTCTACCGGCGATATCTGGTCGGTTGGCGTCTTCTATACTCCACAGTACACGCCTCAAACCCTGGTTGAACATTGGAACGGCACAGCCTGGCAGGTTGTCCCCAGCCCGAATAATGGCCAGGACGAAAACCAGTTAAATGGAGTGGCCGCCATTTCCAGCACCAATGTCTGGGCCGTTGGATACTACAAAAATGGAGTTCTACGAACGCTCATTGAACACTGGGATGGCACGCAATGGAGCATTATCCCCAGTCCCAATGCCGGAAACTCAGACAACCAGCTCGAAGGCATCTGGGCACTCTCCCAGAACGATATCTGGGCCGTAGGAACATACTTCGATATTTCCAAAAACAGCAACCTCACTCTGGTCGAACATTGGAATGGCTCAAAATGGAAACTGGTTTCCAGCCCCAATACCGGCGAGAGCATCAATGTTCTTACCGCGGTCACCGCCGTTTCCAAAAATAACATCTGGGCTGTTGGCTATGGCGAAACCCCAGGATACATCACCCTGGTCGAACATTGGGATGGCACGCGGTGGAGTATCATCGCCAGCCCCAATCCCGGTAACAGCAACAGCTCTCTGGAAGGGCTGACGGTTGTTGCCGCCAATAACATCTGGGCTGCCGGTTTCTACTACGACAACAATTCAAATACCGATAAGACGCTCATCGAACACTGGGACGGCACGCAATGGAGCATTATCCCCAGCCCGAACGTGGGTACGGACTTTTGCCAGCTCTACGGCGTCGCAGCTATTTCAGCGCGTAATATCTGGGCAGTGGGAGTCGATACACGTGTTCCCCCAGTGTTTACCCTGGCCGAACACTGGAATGGCACAAAATGGAGCATTGTCAAAAGCCCCAACGTCAGCAAAACATACAACGGCCTCTCCGCAGTCATTGCGGTTTCAGGCAATCTCTGGGCCGTCGGCGAATATTTCAATACTTCGGAATACGCCTATGATACTTTAATCGAGTATTATGGATAGCATACCAGGACGCCCATAAAAGGAATATCCACGCCCGCCCATTTCCCGCCTTTTTCCCTTGACAATTCCTGAGTTTGAAGGGTATGCTTCTTGTATCCTTTTATTTCAGCTCTTCCGTTGCCAGAAGAGCCATTCACAGGGGGAAAATTTTGATTCACTCAACCCGCGCCACGGCTCGCGAACACGTTTCCATCGTGTCTTTCGTCGTAGCCATTACCATCAGCCTTTTGTCTATTTTTGCTGCTACCAGCACCGCCTGGGCCGCCAGCAGTACGGCGAGAAACATCTCTTTCAACCCGAAGCTGCCTCCGCTGGTCACTGCCGGACCAAATTCGTCCACTCCGCCCACGGACTCTCAGTGTCATTCGCAGTATCACCATCCCTGCTACAGTCCGCAGGAAATGCGCACTGCCTACGACCTCAACCCGATTCTCAATGCCGGATATAACGGCTCCGGCCAGACCATCATCATCATCGACTCCTATGGCAGCCCTACTATCCAGAGCGACCTGAAGACCTTCGATGCCGGTTATGGTCTGCCAGATCCGCCATCCTTCCAGGTGCTTCACCCACTTGGCACAAAACCATGGGATCCACACGATCAAACCATGGTCTCCTGGGCATACGAGACCTCGCTGGATGTCGAATGGGCGCATGCCATGGCTCCTGGCGCCAATATCGTCCTCATGACCAGCCCTGTCGCCGAGACGCAAGGCGTCCCTGGTATGCCGCAATTCTTGAAGCTGGAAAAGTACGCTCTCAAGCATAAGCTCGGCAACATCATCTCGCAGAGCTGGGCCACCACGGAAAATACCCTCTTCGCCAATAAAAAGGGCTTAAAGGTGCTCAGTGACTTCGAGAACTTTTATGCCAGCGCTGTAAAGCAGAACGTCACCATCTTCTCTTCGTCCGGCGATTCCGGTGTGGGTAATCCCGATACGCATGGCCAGATCTATCCATTCCCCACCGTCAACTATCCTGCCTCTTCCCCATACGTAACGGCTGTTGGGGGTACCGACCTCACCGCCGATACGCAAGGAAACTACCAGTCTGAGGTTGGCTGGAGCGGCTCCGGCGGCGGTATCAGCCAGTACTTCGCCGAACCTGACTACGAGGTGAGCTACTTGCCACCATCCATTCAGAGCCAGTTGAACAACCATCGTGGCTTACCCGACATCTCCTATAATGCTGACCCCAGTACGTCCATCGTGATTTACGGCAGTTTCCTCGGAACCGGAACCTGGTACTTCATCGGTGGCACCAGCGAGGGATCGCCACAATGGGCCGGCATCATTGCCGATGCCAATCAGTTTGCCGGCCATCCGCTCGGCTTCCTGAATCCACAACTCTATGCTCTGGGAGCCGGTTCGCAGTACAACACCCTCTATCACGACATTTTGACGGGCAACAATAGCAGCCACGGCATTCAGGGCTACAACGCCGGACCCGGTTGGGACTTTGTCACCGGCTGGGGCACACTCGACGCCGCGCAACTCATTCACGCCCTCGTCGGAAAATAGGCTAGCATCTGACTAAAGAGGGTTGAGTATAGCGCCCGCGCTGTACCCAACCCTTTCTATCAGGATGCAAAATCATCTCTGAAGCTCTTGCCAGCTTCATACTCAGTCGCTTCCCCACCACGATATATGGTTACCATGCCCTCGCCATAAACATGCCAGCCCGTCTTCCTGCCATCACCGCCATCATCGATCATCCCCGTCCGCTCATCGATACCCAACAACACAGCACCAGGCAGATACCGGGTTAAAAGTTTGGCCCAACCCTTGCCAAAAGTATTGTGATGCGGCAACACACAGCTATTCGGCACAAGCCCCAATCCTTGAATAGCCTGAGACCTGGCAGGATCATAGTAATACTGGCATAGCACCATCGCGCCCGCGCTGCTGCCCGCGATCACCGCTCCGGCCTCGTAAGCCTGGAGCATAGCCTGCAAGCTGAGACTATTGGACAGCGTCTCCCCCAGGTAGCCGGCAAAACCGCCCAGCATATAAATCAAACGCGACTGGCGAATCACATCCGCGATAGCCGGATCATTGGCCGTAGTCTTATCGATGAGAGGAACAAGCTCAACTCGCGTTGCCCCCAGGCTCTGAAACCACGTGACACCGTTGCTACCCGCGCGCTGCCAATTATTATCGGGAGCAGCTGCGGCGGGAATAATGCTAATCAGCGCATCTGCTCCTCCGGCCAGTTCAATTGCTCGCATATCCGGCTCGGCCATCTTCCCGCCAAATTCGGCCCCACCTTCTAAAAGAATGTAACCCGTCATATCATCTCCTCGCTCTCTTGTATCATATATAATGCTTCATAATTAGCCCTGCACTTTCCATTGTACTATCTTAAACGCAAGACAGGCAAAGGCATATCCTGCCGGCAGCCGGGGCGAATGGGTGGGGTAATCCTTCCCACCACTCATCCACCGCAATCCCCGCCCCTACTGCTAATACCATTGTTGCTCTTATGAATTTTCACGAAATGACCCGGCAACAGGGCGATGAATTGGCGCCACGGCGGAGCCGTAGGGCCGATTCATCGTGCCCACCGCCGATTCATCGGCCCCGCGTCCATTACCGGACTATGTTTTGAAAACCCACCAGAGCATCCAGCATTTGATATAATCACTGGTATAGACTGGAAAGCACCGGGTAGAAAGAACATCAGAGGAACAACAATGGATTGGATTGAACCATTTTATACAAAGCGCAGCCAATGGATGGGACCCACAGGTATTTTTGATCACCATCGTGCGCGAGCAGCATCCCTCGAACGTTACAGCGGGCCAGGCAAAAAACGCATCCTGGAATTGGGCGCGGGCGCTGGAGGCACAGCAGCAGCAATGGCTGATCTTGGGCATAGCGTGATCGCCGTAGAGTTAAGTCCACTTCGTGCCGCCTTTGCGCGAGAGTTGGCTCAGGAACCACGACAGGGACAACTTACTATCATCGAAGGCGATTACTATACGCTGAATTTCCCCATGCAATTTGATCTGATCTGCCACTGGGATAGCTTTGGCATGGGTTCAGATTCAGACAATCGACGGCTGCTCCGGCGTATGGCAGAAGACTGGTTAGCCCCTGATGGATGCGTGCTAATGGATATCTTCAACCCGTCGTGGTGGATACAACAGGCAGGAACAGAGGAACGAGATGACCGCCGTGGACTCATGCGAGGCTATGACTTCGATCCCATTGGGAGCCGCTTTCTTGATCAATGGTGGCCAATTGGAGAAAAAGGACAGTTGATTACTCAAACCGTTCGTTGCTACGCCCCCACAGATTTTCTGTTGTTGCTCGAAGGAACCGGACTCACAGTAGAGATATTCGTAGTTGCTGAGAATATCTTCCAGGTAGAAGAGAGCAGTACAATGGCCCATGCCTTGTGGAATGAGGCCAGCTATTTTGTGAAGCTGGTACTCGCAAACTAAAGAACTTCCTCGTTCAACATGTCAATCATTGCCTGCATTTCGTATAATATGCGCAGAGAAGCACTGAATAAACCAGGCGCTAAACGCCGCGAGAACCTTTGTCGAGGATAGCCTATGAAGACCGTCACCATCAAAACAAACAAAAAAGATCAAGTAGTTGACATAACGGAAACAGCGGAAACCTGCTTGCGAGAGGCGCAGGCAGAAAGCGGCGTCTGCGTCGTCTTCGCGGCCCATACAACCTGCGCGCTGACCACCGCAGACCTCGACCCTGGAACCGACCTTGACCTCCTGGCCGCGCTGCGCCATCTTTTGCCGCAGATGTCCTATCGTCACCCACACGACCCCACACACGCGCCCGATCACCTCATCTCATCCATCATCGGCCCATCGCTTGCCATCCCCTTTCAAAACCGACGACTCCTTCTCGGCACCTGGCAACGCGTCATTCTAATCGAACTGGATGGGCCACGACAACGAACAGTGCATATTGCCAGCTTTTAGGGAGAATGTTTACAATCCAGTCCTGGCTCCCTGGCCATCATTCCTTGGATGAAACAGCGGATAAAAATTGATCGTCCAACCCATCCCAAATGCTGTTGGCACCAGTAGCTGCGGATTATCCTTGTTCCAGAAAGTAGCCTGCAGCTTGTCAATAGTCGGCACGCGCAAGTCATATGGAATGCCCAGGACTGACCCATGCCAGGTGCGTTCTTCTGGCGACCGATTCAGTTGCTGGTTGATCGCTAACCCGAATAGCGCCAAAAGCACCGCAATCCAAAGAATGTTACCCGGACTCAGAAATTTGCCCCTCTTTTTTCTCTTTGGCATACTCTTAGCTCCTTTTCTATAGACGCTTTATGTCGTACCGATTTGATTATGATGCCGTTTTGCCTGTTGTGCAAATCGGACTATTCCTGCGAAAAATCATATTCATTAAAATCGCACACCGCCCGGTAGCCTATGCGCTGGTAAATGCTATTCGAGGTCGGATTGGAAAGATCGGTAAAGAGGCTGCATCGTTCCCAACCGCTATCAAGCAAGTGCTGGCTAAGAGCGGCAACGCTGCGCGAAGCGTATCCCTGTCCCCGCAATTCCGGTGGCGTGTAAACAAAACTGATGCTGATAATGTGCCCAACCGGGCGTGTTGTGTTTAGCATCGAAACAATAGCCCCATCCGGCAACTCCCACAGGTAGAATTCATGGTTACCGATTCGCCTTCGCGCCAGAGAATCCGCCTCCTCGTCACTGATAGACTCTCGTAGCGCCTCTTGCATAAAGGCTTTCACCCAGCGAGCTACCAGAACTGTATCATCTGGAGTCGCGACTCGCAATCGGCCAGGTCCTGGCCGCGGTGCGATAACGTGCGTCAACTCAAAGAGCCGCTCGCGTGTACGCACATGAGCCTTTTCGCCTGTCAAACTGGTCCATGTCTGAGCGAAGAGATCTGAGAGGTAAGACGGTCCTATCACGCCCGGAACCCTCCATCCATCCTCGCGCAGATTATAAATGATCAGCGAAGGCGCCTCGCCAAAAGCATCGACCAGGTTGCTGGTTACCACCAGCCTGAAAAGGGGCGTCATCAACGCCGCCATAATCAGTTCTCCCTCATCTTCGACCGTTGCCAGGTAAGGCGGAATCTCAATATGCTCAGGAAACTGCTGCAGGCGTAGCGCGATACCAAGGAGCAGGTTGTTCAGTACCTCGTTGCGTTCCAGTTCAGCTTGTGCCCGCGCAAGAAAATCGCCGGCCTGCTTGTACGTTGTGATATTCACAAACCCGTCCTCTCCTGCTTTCATATAAAATATCTTCTTCCTTGAAATCTAAAAATAATTCCGCAGTTCCGCGAAACGTGAGAGCGTCAGCAGTCTTCCATCGTCCACAGGCGTCACCTCTTCATGCTCCATGTGCCACGTATGAGGGTGCGGCACAAACACCGCGCGCAATCCGGCTGCCAGCGCGGGGTTAATATCAGAACGCGGAGAATTGCCAATCATCCAGGTCATATTTGCATCAAGCCCCAGGCGTCGTACAATCTCCTCATACGTCGCCACATTTTTCTCATGCGCCACGACCACCTCTCGGAAAAACCGCTCGACGCCCGACTGCTCGACCTTAAACAGTTGCTCCTCGCGGTCGCCTTTCGTCAGCAGAATCAGATCATGGCGCGCGGATAAATACTCCAGCGTCTCCTCAACGCCCTCAAGGAATTCTAACGGGTGTGCCCGAATCTGCTCTCCAAACTTTCGCACGTGCTGCAAGTCCTCTTCGCGGAACTCATTTTCCGCCAGGTGCCGGTACGTCTCCTCCAGGCTTTTAGTGAAATTTGCCGACCCGATGCCGTTGGCTCGTTCAAACTCGTCGATCACCGCTCGTACCTCGTCCGGCGTCAGGCGAGAATGATTGAGAAACTCAATAAATTCATGAATGGCCCGTTCAAAGTAAATATTATTCTCCCAAAGCGTATCATCGGCATCAATCAAGAAATGGTAGCGCATCCTATCACCTTTCTAATTCATTGTTTATGACTATGGCGAGCATCCAAACGTATGACATCCGGTGGGTGCCAGACCAGAGGCGAGCACAGGCAAGAGAATCCCAAACACCAGCACTATCAGGACCATCCCAATCAGCACGAACCTGGCCTGCGGGTGGCCAAAATTCATCGTCCATCCCCAACCGAAGCGCTTCGGAACAAACAGAGCAGGATCGTCGGGATTGTTGTAAAAGACCTCCGCGTACCAGTACCGGTCATCATCACGAAAAATGACATCGCTACTCCTGCGATCAGCGAACGTATTTGCCTTTGTCGGGAAGCGCTGGGGATGCCAGAAAAGGGCCAGGACGACCGCAATCAGCAGTACACACATCAGCAAGAGAAAGAGCCACAAACTCATAAAGCTTCTTCTTTCAAGGCAAAAAGATAGCGCAAATCACATAATTCAGCCAGGTAAACGAATACTCGTGCTCATTCTCAAATTACGCCGCAGTTCCGTCGCTGTCAAGAGCTATTCCCAGCAATCCTTTGCTATAATCCAATTGGAGCCATTTAGTCCGAAACGACTATGCGGCCAGCAAAAAAAGTTCGCGCAAAATTCATACAAGGAGAAACATAACAATGTATATCGTAGTCAACAAGATAGCTGTACCGCCAGAACACCGCCAGCGGGCGCTCGAAGGTTTTAAGCACGCCCTTCCCAGCATGAAGCGCTTCAGCGGCTTCCTCGGATTCGAATTGTGGACCGCCGAAGATGGCACCATTCTCGGCGTCTCCCGTTGGGAATCAAAAGAGGCAGTAGACGAATACCTGCAACACGACCTCTTCCGCCAGCATCACGGCGGCCCTGCGCGCCAGCAAGAAGACCCCTCGATTACAACCCGTTATACCGCCGAAGTTTTGAGCTAGCTAACGATGAATCGGCCCCCGGTCCAGCCGTGGCCGATTCATCATAACCACCACGGTGATGAATATTTACCAGCAAAATCGGCAAGCTCCTCTACGTCGTGTCATGCTGAGCGCAAGAAGCCGCAAGCCCTGAGCGGAGCGAATAGGGAAGAATCGCTGTCTGGGACCATGTTCTTCTGAGTGGAGCGAAGAATCGCTGTCTGGAGCCATGTCATTCTAAGTGGAGCGAATGGGGAAGAATCGGTGTCTGGGGCCATGTCATTCTGAGCGCAGCGAAGAATCTGTCTCGCCCGGCACCGAGATTCTTCGCTCCGTTCAGAACGACACAGCACGCGTGTCACATGCATTTGAACCACGTCTTAACTGCATCATCAGCCCTCCGGATGGTCGGATCAATTTGCTCAAACTCATTATCATCCCCTGCCATCGCAGGGGCAGAAAAATCCTACGCTGTCCTTCTCATCTCCTGAAATTCGCGCTCTCCATTGCTGTTCTTTTGAACATAGATTCCTACGTGCTCGAAACCTGCGCGCTCATATACCTTGATCGCACGCTGATTGAACGTGAGGACGAAAAGGCGGAAGTAATCAGGGGCAAACTGTTTTCTGGCAAAATCGAGACCTGCGTTAACCAACGTCAGACCCAGCTTCTTGCCTGTCAGGTCTGGTATCCTGCTGAAATTCGACAAGCGGATGGCAAAAGCTGCCAGGAATGAGGACAGGTACCAGATGCTGTTCCTACCGCATTGCCCGATTCGCTTGTCGAATTTCAGCATGACGAAGCATATTGAGTACTCGGGTTATCCCGGCTTTGTACCGCTATGCCCTCTATTTCCGTGAATGATCCGCGATAAACGCAAGCACGCGCTGCCACGCATCCGCCGATGCCTCGGCATACTGGTCGGCACGGCGATCAAAGAAACTGTGCGGCGCCTCTGGATAGATAGTAATCGAGTGCTCAAT
The DNA here is from genome assembly GCA_035653615.1 of Ktedonobacteraceae bacterium. Classification (NCBI taxonomy): domain Bacteria; kingdom Bacillati; phylum Chloroflexota; class Ktedonobacteria; order Ktedonobacterales; family Ktedonobacteraceae; species Ktedonobacteraceae bacterium. The sequence continues at coordinate 110,948 of DASRBN010000005.1, forward strand.
CCCCGCCTTGTGCAGTTCCTGGTTAAACTTCTCTACATCGCTCACAGGAATGCCCTGGTCCGCTCCACCAAAAAGACCCAGCACCGGGTATTTAATATTTTTGGCCTGCTCAAGTAGCGTAGCACCGCCAAATGCCGGCAAAGCCCTGGTAAGTCCGGCATAAAATCCAATTGCCCCGGCCAAACCCACCGGGCGTGTAGCCGTCAGCAGCGACAAGGTTCCACCCATGCAAAAGCCAACCGTGAACGTCGGGTTGTTCGCGCCCTCGCCCTGGCGCAAGTAATCGAACGCCGCGTTCGCATCCGCTTCAAGACCTGCCGCTTGCATCTGCTGCACATGCGGCCAGAATTCGAACGAGTCGTCGCGCGGCCCCGTACCCGCCGTCCGGCCAAAATAATCGATCGCGATAGCAGTGGTTCCCGTCTCCCCGAAGCGAATCGCCAGCTCCTTGTAGAACTGGTGCAGCCCTCGCACATCTGGAAAGATCACTATCTGCGCCCCCGTTGGTTTCTCAGGATGGCCTACATACGCCGCAAAACGATTACCATCCGCTGCCGTCAAAATAATATCCTCACCACGAGCAGACCCGCTTACCGGTGGCACCGGAGGACGCGCATCGTTGTCATAGCACATACTCTAAACTCCTTACATCTGAAAAATAATAGCCAGAACATTTCGGCTGCCAGAAAGATATGTTAGCCTCCTGCCTATAAGTATAGTACCAGGAGCCGTTTCATGTACAGCCCGTAGGGGCCGATTTATCGGCCTCGCGCCCCATGCCGGATGATGTTGCAACCCATGAACGGCCCGCCCGAGATTACCCGGTTTATCGCTCTCTAAAGAGCCTAGAGCTACTGTGCGCCGTTTGTGATATAGCGCGGCGTGGCCGTGATGAGTTTGTGAGTGGCCCGCCTTATGCTTCTGTCATTAGGTAATTGTATCTAGCAGGAGCCAGGGCACTCCCTCTTCTGGCATAGATGAGGAAAGCGTCCGACGACATTGCTGAGAGGAGGTCGACATGGCCTATCGTTTTCAGGTCAATCGACAAACATGTATTAATTGTGGTATCTGTATGGACTTATGTCCTGTACGTTGTCTCGACATGACGCGGCCCTCTGGAGAGGGCGAAATCGGCGCTGAGCAAGATCTCCGCAGCCCCATCCCCGGTCCTTTTGCTGAGCGCCCCTGGATGATGCTCGTCCCGGTGCAGGTCGCGCAATGTGTGGGATGCCAGGTATGTGTCCAGGAATGCCCCACCAACGCCATCACCATTGAGAGCAGTATCAAGGAACTGTCCTACGCAAAACGCGGCCCTGTTGCCTATATGCCTCCCGAACATGGCTGGCAGCCCCTTGACGCCTACACGCGCGCGAACCCCGAAGAGCCTGGCGAGACGCCCTGGGGCGAAAATCATGCCTGGCGCGTCGCCGAGCGCAAGGCCACATGGCAGAGCTGGCGCACCTGGTTGGGTGAGCGCAAAGAAGACCTGCGCGCCCCCTGCCAGGCTGCCTGTCCCGTCGGCACCAACGCCGGCCTCTATGTCAGCCTCATCGCCGAGGGGCGCTATGACGAAGCATTGCGCGTCGCATCCGAGCCGAATCCGTTCCCGGCCATCTGTGGACGTGTCTGCACAGCCCCTTGCGAGGATGCCTGCCGTCGTGGCGAGTTCGATCTTCCCATCGCCATTCGCGATCTCAAGCGCTTCGCCACCGATCACGGTACAACCATGAAGCGCCGCATTGCACCCCCGAAGCACAAGTATCTCGAACGCGTCGCCATCATCGGCGCCGGCCCTACCGGACTGAGCGCGGCCTACTACCTGGCGCGGCGTGGCTATAGCGTCACCGTCTTCGATGCCATGCCCGTTGCCGGAGGCATGATGGCCATCGGCATCCCCGACTATCGCCTGCCACGCACCGAACTGAATCGTGACATCGACGCCATCCGCGAACTGGGTGTCGAAATGCGCCTCAATACCGCCATTGGCCGCGATATCGGCCTGGATGACCTGCAGCGCGACTATGACGCTGTCTTGATTGCAGTCGGCGCACAGCGCAGCCAGCGCTTAGGTATTCCCGGCGAAGGAGAGCTAAAAGGAGTCATCCCAGCCACCACCTTCCTGAAGGATTTTAACCTCGACCCCAATACCCGGTTGGAGGGCGAAGTCGCCGTGGTTGGCGGTGGCAGCACTGCCATGGATGCCGCCCGATCAGCGCTCCGGGCAGGCGCCAGCAAGGTTCACATCCTCTATCGTCGCAGTCGTGTCGAAATGCCTGCTCAGACCGAAGAGGTCCGCGCAGCCCTGGCAGAAGGCATTGCGCTCCACGAACTCGTGACCCCCGTTCAGATTCTCAGTTTCGATGGCCACGTACATGCCGTTCGCTGTCAGCGCATGGCGCTCTCCGACCCCGACGAAAAAGGACGCCGCAGGCCCGTTCCGGTCCTGGGCACCGAATTTGATCTGCCCGTCGACATCGTCCTGGTCGCCATCGGCGAAGCGCCCGACCCGTCCTTCTTACCGGAGGGAACCAGCGTCGGCGTCGCTCCCTGGGGTGGTCTGCTCATCAATCAAGCAACGCTCGCTACCGGCGCTCCTGGCGTCTTCGCTGCCGGCGACGTCACCTATGGGCCAAAATCCATCATTCACGCCGCCGCCCATGGTCGCAAGGCTGCCAGATCGATCCATGCCTACCTGGCCAAAATCCCACCACATAGGGTGCATGAGATGCCGGATGATGAATTCGAGACGGAATCAATGCTTCCGCCGGATGGCAGAATCACACTGGACCTCCGCCCGATGGCGCGCGAAATCATGCCATTGCGTAACGGCGATGCCTCTCGCGACCGCTCCATCGAATTTGCCACGGGCTTTATGGAAGAACAGGCGCGGCGTGAGGCAAGTCGTTGCTTGCGCTGCGACCTCGCCTACCTCTGTCCATCTATTCACGTCATCTCGGTTGATACAGTCGTCTCAACCACCAGGCGTCAATGAAATTGTCTACTTCTATAATCGAGAGGGGCAAAGACATCTCACCCCTCTCATAACAAAGGAGGTGCTGCTGTGTCAGTACAAGATCTGACCAATGCTATTGTTCAAGGTATCAACGCCGGCGGCGAACAGTTCCTGGAAGGGACGCTTGCCGCCATGCTGCCCATCATGTGGTTAGCCATTCTAGGCTTGCACCTGGGTCGTCCCTATATCCTCGATATGATCGATCGCTTTACCCTGCGCCTGGGTGCCGATCTGCTCTGGCTCATCTATATCGGCCTGCGCGACTTCCTGATCGTCTCAGGCGTGGTCATGAGCTTCATGTTCTTCTTCCCCGATGTAGTGGTCACCGACCAGTTGCCGCTCACAGGTGGTCTGGCCGCCTGCTGCCTCTTCGGCATTTTGCTGGTCAAACTGATGGGCGACCCCGATCACAACCTGCGCGATTTCCAGTTCGTCACGGGCCTGCTCGGTCTGGGAGCCGTCTTCTACTTCGTACCCTACCTGCTGGGTGTGCAGGCCAATGCCATTGCCGCCGGTCAGATGGCCAGTATCAGCAATTTCCTGGTCACAAATTCTAATCCCAACTGGGCGGTGGGCATTGGCTACGTCTCGATTGCCTTGCTGGCTATCATGGGCGCAATCGCCACTGGCTATACCCTCCTCACCGGAGGCCGTGCTGAAGTCCCCGAAGCATCGCAAGACAGCGCTGCGGGCCAATAAGACGGCCAGGTGCTTGTTGAGCGTCATGAGAAAAGACAAACAAAGAAAAGGAGCAAATCAATGAAACCCGATGATGTCGCCAATGCCATCACCCAGGCCCTCATCACAGGCGGCGCCCAATGGCTTATCAGTACTGTGGTCGCCTTTCTGCCCGCCATGTGGACTCTGGCCCTGATCTTACATCTTGGCCGGCCCTACGTCCTGCGCACGCTGCGTCGCTGCGGCCTGCGCTTAGGCGCCGATGTGTGGTGGATGTCCTACCTGCTCATGCGTGATGCCGTCTTATTGATCACCTTTGCTATGAGCTGGATCTTCTTCCTGCCCAATATCGTCGTCAATGCCGCGCTGCCCATCACCGGACCATTAGCCGCCTTGCTATTGCTGCTGGCGCTCGGTGTCAAACTCTCGAGGCGCGTCGATGATGATGTCAACGCCTACCGGCTCGCCACCATCTTCCTGGTACTGGGCGCGACCCTCTATTATGGACCGCAGGTCTTCGCCGTCGAAGCCACCAGCCAGGCCTATCTCGCGGGTTTCGGCCAGGTCTTCACCAGCAACAGCAATCCGCCCGCTGCCCTCTGGATCATGTGGATCTCCCTGGCCGGTGTCGCCGTAGTTGCACTCTGGCTCTTCGCGCGTGCCCTGGTCTCCGCCAACCGCACCATGGCAAAACAACTGGCGAAAACAGCTCATCGACGAACGCCGGAAGCCTCACCCGTCAACTAGCTGCCAACCCTCTAGAGCAATGAGTTGAGCCTACCTGCCTCAACTCATTGCTCCTGGTCCTACAGGGTGGGGTATAGGGACCGGATTTATCGCGTCCAGGATGGGGCCGCCTGCTCAAAGTTTGACACTATTCAAACCAATATGCTAGCATGAAGTGACACTGCAACCAGCCTCGCACGAAACAGGGGGTGTGGACCAGATCAACATCAAATTTTATTACATGTTCTAGAGGAGTACGTATGCGTGACAGAAATGACTGGAACCGTCAGGTAATTGAAGAATTCCGCGCCAATAAGGGGAAGGTTGGTGGTATATGGGAAGGTAGACCCTTGCTTTTGCTCACAACCACCGGCGCAAAGAGCGGCCAGCCCCGTACCAGACCGGTAATGTATATGCGCGACGGCGACCGCCTGTTTGTCTTCGCCTCCAAAGGCGGCGCGCCAACCAACCCCGACTGGTATCACAACCTGCTCGTTCACCCCGAAGTCACCGTCGAAGTCGACGGTGAGACCTACGATGCCATCGCCACTCCTATCACAGGCGAGGAGCGCGACCGCATCTATGCTCAATGGGCGCAAATGTATCCACAGTTCGGCGAATACCAGAAGAAAACAACACGTAAGATTCCCGTGATCGCGCTGGATCGCCGCAACGCCTGATATTCCGTCAAGCCACAATCGGCGGAAACCGCAAGGGCCGCCCTTGTGGTCGCCCGCCCCCCGCTCGCTAAGCCCCACGATTACTTGTGCTGTTCGCGCACGAACAGGATACCTACTGCCGCCACGACCAGGAAAAACGTCGCACAGGCGAACACCAGGCGATACCCAAATTGTAAATTGCCCTGACCCCCGGCAATGTTGATCATCGCGCTGCCAAGCAGCGGAGCGATAATCGCCGGTATGGTCGTCGAGGCGTTCCATAACCCCAGGTGTTTCCCGGCCTCTTTCAGCGATGGCAACGCGTCAATCGTCAGTGCCCAATCCACACTCGAAAACGCCCCGTAACCCAATCCAAACAGTATGCCTATCGGCCACAGCCAGATGCCAAGGTTGCCCGAAGCCACCACGAAGATGAAAGCCGTCGCCGCCATGAACATCGTCGCGATACACACAACCGGCGCGCGCCTCTTCATTCTATCCGAGAGTACCCCGGACAGAATCCCGCTGACTACGCCGCCGCCCAGCGCCAGCACCGCGATCAACGCGGTCGTCGCCACAAAGTTCCCCACGTTTTGCACTCGCGCGAAGTAATACTCCACATAGGTCATGAACAGCGTAATTCCCAGCATTATCGCTGTGCGCGTCAGAAAGACTACCGTGAAATTATACTTCTTCCACGGCTCTACCCAGTGATGTATCATCCGCCAGCAGAATCCAAGGAACGTTTTTTCGCTCATAATGGGGGGAACTGTATGCCGGTAAGGAGTTTCCCGCACGCTCAGTACCGTAATCACGATACCAACCGTCATCAGCGCCGCTGTCACCATATAATAGATACCCGCGTTCTGGCGTACCAGAAAAGGGTTAAAGGCATGCTGGTTCACCCCACCAAGCAGATAAGCGGCCAGCCCCAGGCTCGCCACGCTTCCCAGAATAGACAATCCCCCTACGTAGCCCGAGGCCATTCCTCGCTGCTCCTCCGGTACCTGGTCCGGTACAAGGCTTTGATAAGCCGGGTTTATCGTATTCATACCTACATGCAGCAGGGCCAGCCCTGCCAGAAAGTAGGCCAGCGTACTCCCATTCACCAGCAAGGGCGTACTGGCAATCACCAGCAGCCCACCGGCAATCAGATAAGGACGACGGCGCCCAAACTTGCCCCCTGTACGGTCGGAGAACGTTCCAATCAGCGGCGGCATCAGCAGCGATATCACCGACGCCGCCATCACCAGCCAGCTCAGCACCGTTGCTTGCTCAGCACTTCCCACCTGGTTCGATGGAAAAAATAGCAGGATTTGCGTCGGAATGACAATCGGCAGCAGCGCCGAGATTTCAGTATTAAGCGGAAACCATAATATATTCAGTAGCAGTTGTTTCTTATGTGAAAGTCGTGCCACCTTCACATGCTCTTTCACCTCCTGGTCGTTATCTGTATCGTGTTTCTTTATTGATGATGTCAAACGTTCAGACATTTTCAGCCTCATTTTTTTCAGCCTCACTTTGCTGTTCATCCGCATCTTGATCTTGTTCGTTCCCTTTAGGCTTGCGATTCTCACGCACAAAAAGAACGCATATTGCAGCGACAATCAGGAATAACGCAGCAATGAAAAAGATTGTGCGATATCCTATGTCCAGCGCGTTGAAATGGTTCGCAATCGTGAGAATGATGCCGCCAAACAAAGGGGCCAAAATAGCCGGTATCGTCGCAGAAGCGCTCCACAAGCCCAGGTCTTTCCCCGCTTCCTTTAACGATGGCAAAGCGTCAATCGATAAGGCCCAGTCCACGCTTGAAAATGCCCCATATCCCAACCCGAAGCATACTCCCAGCGGCCACAGTACTATCTCCAGGCTCCCTATCCCATTCGCCGGAAGAAAGACGAACGCCATCGAGGCAAAACTCATAAAGATCGTCGCAACCGACACAATCGGCGCGCGTCGCCTCAGGTGATCCGAAAGTATCCCAAATACAATGCCGCTCACCACACCTCCACCCAGCGCAAAGACCGCAACCAGGGCCGTCGTTGTCACAAAATTTCCTACATGCTGCACATGCGCGAAGTAATACTCCACAAAGGTCATAAACATCGCCAGTGCCAGCATAATGGATGCGCGTGTCAAGAACACCACCGTGAAATTGTGCTTGCGCCAGGGGTCGATCCAGCTATGCACGAACCATTGCTTAAACTGCTCTCCTTTCGGCTCGCTCGTCCTGGTCGCTGATTTTGGCTTCGCTTGAACAGCCGCCTCAGGCACGCCAAAGATCGTCACCAGGATACCCACGACCATCAAGCCAATCGTCACAATGAAGAAAATACCTGCATTGTAGCGTATTATATCAGAGTTATGAGTATGTTGACTGACTCCACCCAGCAGGTAGGCCGCCAGCCCCAGGCTCACCAGGTTGCCCAGAATAGTTAGCGCCCCCACGAATGCCGACGCCTCTCCTCGCTGCCGTTCCGGCACCCGATCCGGCACCAGGCTTTGATACGCAGGCATCAACGTATTATTCCCTATATGCAGCAGCGAAAGTCCTACAAGAAACACGATCAGGGTGTTGTTTATCACCAACAGCGGCAAGCTGGCAATCAGCAGTACTCCACCCGCTACAATATAGGGATGGCGTCGTCCAAACCTGCTCGCCGTGTTATCCGAGAGCGAACCCACCAGCGGCGGCATCAATAGCGATACAACAGAAGCTATCGTTGTAAGCCACCCCAGAAATGTCCCCTGTATCGCATCACCTACATGCGTAGCGGGCAAAAAGATCAGAATCACTGTGGGAACCACCACCGGCAGCAATGCAGCGTTCAGTGCATTTACCGGCAACCACAGGATGTTAATGGCCAGTTCTTGCGGAATTGATACCCGCTTTTTCCCCTTGCCTCTATCTCTTTCTTTATCCCCTCCTCCATCCTTCCTCTCCATCCTTACCTCTTCCTATCTAGCATCATCTAATATAGCATATCATCCCGTATCTGACACAAACATACCCCACCCCTCTAACAACCGGTCGCCCCGATACTGATAAATGTATAGGCTCGTTGTCATTCTGAGTGAAACGAAGAATCCCGCTCGCCTGACCGCGATTCTTCCCTGTGCGCTCCGCTCAGCGCTTCGACCCTTTCACTCGCAATGACAATTCCAGAATTCTTTCTCACGTTTATATCACGTAGCGGAACAAAGATTGGTCGAACTCCGGCATGAAGGAAAGTGCTGATTCTATGCTCATACCCGCTCCTGTGCCATGCCCCCTTGCCGTAGGGGCCGATTCATCGCGCCCAGCGCCGATTGATCGGCCCCGCGTCCGTTGCCGGATTATGTTGTCAAACACGATCATCGGCTCTCAGGCTACCCGCACTATTTTGTGAAAACTGACTATAAGATTAACGACCGTATCATCCTTGCAGCTTGTTACTATCATAATCCATAGATGATTCCGTATGAGAAGGTTGAAAAACTTGTAGATTGCAGACAATATCACTGCTCAGGTGCAGGGGCAATAGACACGTCTGGCTTTTTCCGCACAAACATTGAGCGCCGCAAAAGCAGCACCGGTATCAGCCACAGCGGATAAATCAAGTATGGCAAATTAGAGGCCCAATAGGAGATATCATTAGTGACGCTGGGCAAACCGGCAAAGATATCGCCCAGAAAGAAACCCACAATCGCATAGAAAATCATCGCACCCGTCATCAGCCCCACCGGAATCACCCACGCTCGCCTCATCCACAGACCCAATCCCGTAATAAAATAAAGCGGCCCTAGCAAAAAGGCATCCTCAACAGCCCCGGCCAGTATCCCCGGGTCCACCTTATAGTAGCTGTTATCCCCGTTCAAAATGTAGTCATACCAGATCTGCCCCAAAAAATTGCTATCAGGCCCGATAGTCACCTTATGAAGCGCGAAAAGCACATAATAGAACTGGGGAATAGCGGTAATGATTCCCAGCAGTAGCGAAAAACAAGCCAGAATAGAGAGCCAGAGCGGCCGCCTGGCCCTCGATGTCGTGTCTATATGCGAATTCTGATCGATGCGTGCAGCCATAACCCGATCCTTTCTCACTGTTATGGGACAATTATATTCCATTATCACTCTGCACTCATCAAATCATCAAGGGCAAACGTTCCCTTTAAGAAAGCGGTTTCTTATTTGACTGGTAGGTTCCCGGCTGCGAGCGGAAACCAATCGCAAGGCGGTTCCAGCCATTGATCGCTACAATCGCCAGCGTCAGATTCACCAGTTCCTCCTCGCTGAAGTGCTTGCGCACCTCATCATAAACGGCATCGGACGCGTGGCCCTGGCTGATCAGCGTAAGCTCCTCCGTCCACAGCAGCGCAGCACGCTCGCGTTCGCTATAAAACGGCGTCTCGCGCCATGCATTCAGCTCATAGAGCCGCTGTTCGCTCTCACCCATCGCGCGAGCATCCTTACTATGCATATCGATGCAGTACGCGCACCCATTGATCTGTGAGGCGCGCATCTTGACCAGTTCCAGCAGCAAGGGTTCCAGCCCGCAGTTATCGACATAGTTTTGCAGTCCAGCCATAGCCCTGTAGCCCTCTGGCGCAACCCTCGCATATTTCAAACGTTCTTCCATCGTATAAAGCTCCTTCCTTTGTATTTAAACATACGTTTACATACACAAACATACCATAATAATGGATTTGTTCACAGAGCCAATTTTCGCTATAATAACCACGCCGTTTAGCAGGAAACAAATCATGCCGAAGCGCGCCGACTCCATCAAGCGACCAGAAATCAGAATCCTTTCCTTTCCAGCGCCGAAGTGCTATACTGAACCAGAAACACAACCGTAATGTTTCGCCCATTAGCCACTCAAAGCAAGGAGGCCCACATGTCTTCATCCGCTTCACCCAACCCCGCCGCACAAACCTCTTCTGTACCCCCTTTATTGCAGGTATATGTGGTACCCGACGCGCAGTACCCAAACGTTATCGCCAACGTCATCAACCAGGCCCAGCAGTACGTCTGGCTCGAGATGTATATGCTCACCGACCCCGAAATCATCACCGCCCTTGCCGCCGCCTCTCAGCGCCGCGCAGCCCAGCCAGCCGGCGCACAGGCTAACATCGACGTCAGAGTAATCCTGGAGTCACAGCCATATGGTCTCCCTCCCTCCCCGGCTCTTATCAATCCGCTTGCGACCTTCGGCACCCCCAACGTCCAGGTTCGTCCCAGCCCCTCATCGGCTTTCCTACCCTTGAAATGGGCTCCGCAAACCCATTTTTATAACCACGCCAAGTTAGCCATAATCGATGATGTCGCCTACGTCATGTCCTCGAACCTCAGCAAGTCAGGAACCGGCAATATCGTGAACTGGGGCACATTTCACGGCGACCGTGACTACATCGTCATGGATCAGGACCCCCACGACGTTCAGACCCTCAAAACCATCTTCACCGCCGACTGGGCGGGACAAAATTGGAACTCGCAGCAGCAACCGGCATCTGTTGGGCAACTGCTCCCAACCAACCTGGTCGTCAGCCCCTACAACGCGCACAACGTCCTGCTCAGCCTCATCCAGAGCGCCCAACACACCCTGCAAATCGAATGCGAAGAGGTCAGCGATTCAAGCCAGGAGACCGGCCCCTCAGACATTGAACAGGCCCTGCTCAGCCTCGCATCGCGTGTCCCGGTGCAGCTAATTGTGCCCCAGGACACCGCCGGCAACCTCTCGCCCGCGCTTCTAAAAGTCCTCCAGGTGCGCGTACACGACCCCACCCTCTACATGCACGCCAAAATGATGCTCATCGACGGCCATACCGCATACATCGGCTCCCAGAATCTCAGCGCCGGTTCCCTCAAACACAACCGCGAATTCGGCGTAATTCTAACCGCCCAGCAATACCCCAACGCCCTCACCACCCTCAGCAGCACTTTTGCCACCGATTGGGCGGCATCCCAGCCACCATCTTCCTCCTGAGCCATGCCGGTATATCGGGCATGTAATATCGTGTTCAGTTGAATTTTCTGTGAAGGGATGGAACCTTATTACCCCTTCTACCAAATATGGTCAGCCCATCCACAAACCGGAGAAAAGCAATATGACCGCTATCTATCTCGAACTCACCCCCAAAAAAGTCATCGCCTGGTCGCTCGAATGGCCCGGTTGGTGCCGCATTCGCCCGAACGAGAATGCCGCCATACAGGCCTTAATCGATACCGAACCGCGCTACCGGCGAATCACGGAACGGGCAGGATTGGAATTTACTCCTGGCGACCTCGTCGTCGTCGAACGACTCCAGGGCGATAGCAACACTGCCTGGGGCGTACCTTCCGTTCTCGCCCCTGCCGAAACCAGCCCCATCGACGCCGCCACCGCGCAACGCAACGTCGCCCTACTGCGCGCCGCCTGGGACATGCTCGAAGAAGTCGTCGCCACCTCGCCTGCCGAACTACGCAAAGGCCCACGCGGCGGTGGTCGCGACCGCGACGAAGTCCGCCAGCACGTCATCGAAGCCGAGCGCACCTACGCCCGCAAAATCGGCGTGCGCCATAAACCCTTCGCAATGAGCGACAATCTCGCCCTGACAGCCATGCGTGACGAAATCGCATCGGTACTGAGCCAGCCCTCCACCGGAGAACCTCTCGTTCCTGGCGGATGGAACGCCAGCTATGCTGTACGCCGTATAGCCTGGCACGTCGTCGACCACATCTGGGAAATAGAAGATCGTAGAGGCTAAGGGTGATTTTGGATGGGGATATAGGAACCAGAGGAATAAACTCATGACCCAACCACTCCAGTGCATAAAGGTAGATGCCTCAACGCTCCAACACTCTATCGAGGTCTTAGGAGCTATTGGTCAACAGCCCGGGGGAGGAATTGTGCGCCCCGTCTATAGCCCTGCCTGGGTAGAGGCTCGCAGGCAACTCGCAACCCTCATGCGCGCCGCCGGTCTCGATGTACGCGAAGACGCGGTGGGCAATCTTTTCGGACGCCTCGCTGGCAGTGATGAGGGCCATACCATTCTCACCGGTTCTCACTTCGACACCGTCCCTCTCGGCGGCAAGTTCGATGGTGCGCTCGGCATCCTGGCAGGAATTGTTGCCCTACAAGCGCTCTGTGAGCATCTCGGAACACCCCGGCGCTCCCTTGAAGTAGTTGCCTTATGTGAAGAGGAAGGCAGCCGTTTCCCGGCACATTGTTGGGGGACAAAAGCGATCCTGGGACGCATTGATCCTGTTGAGCTTGAGCAGGTACGCGATACACAAGGCATCACGATTGCCGAAGCCATGCAGGCTATCGGTCTGGCTCCTGAGCGATACCGAGAAGCTATCCGCACCGATGTAGCGGCATTCTTGGAATTGCACATTGAGCAGGGTCGCATCCTCTTTGATGAAGGGATAAATCTTGGCATCGTCACTGCCATTACAGGCTTGCAACACTTCTGGATCACGGTCAAGGGCCGGGCTGACCATGCAGGCACCACGCCGATGGATTTGCGACTTGATGCGCTGCAAGGAGCAGCCCATATGGCTCTAGAGATCACGCGCCTCGTCGAACAAGCTGGAAGGCCCGCGGTCGTCACAATAGGGAAATGGGAGGTCAAACCAGGAGCGGTCAATGTTGTTCCTGGCGAGGTCGGCTTTTCTATTGATCTGCGCCATCCCGAAGAAGAAACCTTGCAACAACTCTCCGCTGCCATCCAAACGCAATGCGAAGCAATCGCACAAGAACGTCACCTTTCCATCTCCATCGAACTCACCGGCAAGAGCGCACCTCAGAAAATGGACCCCGGATTGCAAGCGACACTCGTCAAAGCAGCTGAAGCGTGCGGAGCAACCTGGAAATCGCTGCCAAGCGGTGCCGGCCACGATAGTCAGATCATGGCACGCCACCTGCCGACCGCCATGCTCTTCGTCCCCAGCCTAGAAGGGCGTTCCCACAGCCCCGCCGAATGCACAACCATCGACGATGCAGCTCGTGGAGCGAGTGTGCTGGCAACCGCGTTGTCTTCATTAGCATACTGAAGCATATCCTCTTGCTCCCCCGACCAGATTTCTTCCCAGGAATCAACCACCGTCCCAAACGTCCCAAATGTCCCAAAACCAACACTTGACATTTATCGGAAAATCAACTAAGTTTCAAACCATCAACAACCACAGAGCAACTATCCAGGAGGAGGACCGCATGAAAGAAACGCCCGTACCGGCAGGACTCGAACGCCGCAAAGAAGATATCGGACTCATTACCGGCCATGACCGCTTTGTGGATGATCTGAAATCACCCCAGCATCGCTCCTCCCCGCTGCACATGGCCCTGGTTCGCAGCCCCTATGCCCATGCGCAAATCAAAAACATCGACCTCGACACCGTCCGCGCCCTCCCAGACGTCGTTGCCGCTTTAAGTGGGGACGAGCTAGTAAGCAGCATGCCCACGCTAGAACTGATTACCACGTTACCCGGCCTCAAAGTACCCCGGCGGCAGCCATTAGCGCTTGATCGCGTGCGCTACGTCGGCGACCCGGTAGCTGTCATACTGGCCGAAGACCGCTATATTGCTGAAGATGCGCTTGATCTCGTTGAGGTCGACTATGAAGTGTTGCCCACTGTGATCGATCCAGAGGCCGCGCTTGCTCCCGACGCTCCTCTGCTCTACCAGGAACTCGGCTCAAATGTTGCCATCCAGATACCCAGCGGAGGTGGCGATATCGACGCCGCCTTCGCTCAAGCAGATGATATCGTTCGCCTGCGCGTTGTTAACCAGCGCGTGTCCCCCAGTTCGCTTGAAGCACGCGCCTGCCTCTTCGATTACGATACTGCCACGGGCCAACTCTCTGCCTGGCTCTCCTCTCAGACCATCTACCAGGCCCGGCGTGCTCTGGCCGCCGCTTTAGGCCTCAACCAGGACAAAATTCATGTTTACGCTGCCCAGGTTGGCGGAGCCTTCGGCGCCAAAGTGGGCATCAGTGGAGAAGAGATCATCGCTGCCATGCTCACAGTCAAATATGGCCGTCCGGTAAAATGGATTGAAACCCGTAGCGAAAATCTCCAGGCCCAGACGCATGGACGTGGCCAGGTGAATTATATCGAGGCAGCCGTACAGAAAGATGGGCGGCTTCTCGGCCTGAAAGTGCGTACCGTGGCCGACTTCGGCGCTTTCCTGGCCTATACCACTCCTATCTCTCCCAATACTACCGCGCGCATGCTCAATGGCCCCTACCAGATACAGGCTCTCGATTTCCAGGCAGTGGGCGTCTTTACCAATACCGTGCCGACCGCGGCCTATCGCGGAGCGGGCAGACCCGAGGCGACCTACCTGCTAGAACGAACCATAGACGCTATTGCCCGCCATCTCCACATCGATCCCGCTGAGGTGCGTCGTCGCAACCTGATTGCCCCGGACGCTTTCCCCTACCACACCGTACATGGAGCAACCTACGACAGCGGCAACTACCAGGCCGCCCTCGAGCGAGCGCTAGAACTTGCCGACTACACCGGCTGGCGCGAAAAACAGCAAGAACGCCACAAAGCTCGGAGTAGTTCGCTGTTGGGCATCGGAGTCTCTACCTTTGTAGAAATATCCGGTGGCCCATTCGGCCCCAGCGGCCCTGGCATACCGCAAGATGCCGCCACTGTGCGCATTCGCCGCGACGGAAAAATCCTCGTGGAGAGCGGCGTGGCGCATAACGGCCAGGGGCACTTCACCGCCTTCGCGCAGATCGCCGCCCAGACCTTCGACCTGCCAGGCTCACAGGTAGAGGTACAGATGAACAATACCGCCTTGCCCGCTTATAGCATTGGCACCTTTGGCAGCCGCACCACGCAAATTGGAGGCGCTGCCGTTGCCCTGGCGGCGCAGGCCGCGAAAGAAAAAGCTCTCCAGGCCGCGGCAAAGCTGTTAGAAGCGGCTCCGGCGGACCTTGAAATGAGCCACGGTCAGGTTCGAGTGCGCGGAGTGCCAGGGCGAGCCATTAGCCTGGGCGAACTCGCACATCAGGTGGAAGAGCATCCTGAACTGATCGAGCACGACCCTCCCAACCTCGCCAACGGCGCACCCGTTGAAGGCCTGGCTGCCTTGCGCGAGTTCTCCCCATCAGCCCCCACATTTTCCTCAGGCGCACATGTCGCCATCGTAGAGGTCGAAACCGAAACCGGCGAAGTACACGTCCTCAATTACGTAGCAGTAGACGACTGCGGGCGTATCCTCAACTCCTATCTCACTGAGGCACAGATTCATGGCGGTCTTGCCCTGGGCATCGGGCAGGCGCTCTATGAAGAGGCAACTTATGATGAGAATGGACAACCCCTTGCCGGCACCCTCATGGACTACACGCTGCCCAATGCAAAGCAGGTACCACACTTTATGGTCGACGCCGTCGAGACACCCTCACCCATCAATCCACTGGGAGCGAAAGGCGCCGGTGAAGCAGGCTGCATCGGTGGCCCTCCTACTATCGTAAACGCCGTCCTTGATGCCCTTGCACCCCTCGGCATCGAATCCATTGACATGCCATTGCGCCCCGAAAAGGTCTGGGCGACCGTACAGGCCGCTCTCCAGGGAACATTGAAAAAAATCGACCCAACGCCACCCGCCTTTTTCAGCGCCACGTCCAAACCAAAGCAAGCGGACACCAGCCATCAGGGTGGTGTAAGTTCGGTAGACGTGTGAGGCTCCCAAGGAAACGGTGCGAAAAAACGCTTTAATCCTTTCAGCCTTCAATTCCTTGAGCAACCCTGGCTTCAGCAGTTCATCTTCATCGATTACTCAAAAGGATCAACAACAGAAAAGGAGAATAACCAGCATGTCTCGTTCCATCGCCCGCTCCCTGCTTCCCATCGCCGCGATCCTTGGCCTGCTATTGAACCTCTTGCTCGTCTCCGGCACCCACGCTCAAACAATGAGGCAATTCGACACAGAGCAACGCTGGGGATCAAACAAAGACATTTATTGGGAACCAACGGTCGCCGCGGACCCCGGCTCAAACTGGGTCTACCAGCTCACCAGCGATCAGGTAAACTACCATATCCTGTTCCGTGCCTCCAACGATGGCGGCACCAACTGGGGTCCCTCCAGCCATATCTGTCCGCTGCCCGGTACTCCCTGGCAATATGATCCCCAGATCAAAGTCAGCAACGACGGCACCATCTATGTCGCCTGCCTGAATGGCTTCAGAAAACCCGGCATCGTCTTTACCAAATCCCACGACCACGGCGCGACCTGGACTACCTCTCTCCCCATCCAGGGTATTCTGAACTACGGTGACAAGCCGATCTTGATTGTTTCCGGCAACGGAAAAGATGTCTATATCGGCTTCAATGGCAAGCTCGCGTTCTATGTCGCCATTTCCCACAACTATGGCAAGAGCTTCGCCCAGCCCGTACTCGCCACCACAGAATCGCTCTGGTACTACTCCTATGGCGGGATCGTCGCCCCCAATGGCACGGCATACTTTGCCGTGGCCGGAGAAACAATCATCCATGGCAAACCGACCGGTCCTACACGGGTAGAGCTACTCAGCTCCTCCAACGGCGGAAACACCTGGAAAGACCACTACTTTGCCACCGGCCAGGAAGGCGCCCCCTGCAAAGTCAAGAACTGCTACCCGGATTTCTACGACCCCCAGGACACCATCACAGCCGGCAAACACGGCGATCTCCTGTTCACCTATACTAAAAACGACATCAGGTATGGCAACAACCGCCTCTACATCTCGCGCTCAACCGATGGCGGAGCAACCTGGACGCACCCCGTGATACTCAATGCCCTGGGCAATAATACCTCGCCTGAGCTTGGCACGGGCCCAACTCCCGGTGATTTCCGTATCGCCTGGCAAGATAACCGCAACGGCCCTGGCGCCTGGAATACCTGGTATGCCCGCTCAACCGACGGCGGCATTACCTGGAGCAAGGCCGTGAGGCTCTCGAACCGCGGCAGTGGCGCCAGCTACAAAACACCCCGGGGCTACAAATTCCCATTTGGCGATTACATGGGTCTGGCTGTAAATTCCGCCGGCGTCAACTTTGTGATATGGGGCGAAGGAGCCAACGTCTATGCCGACGGCGGCACCTGGTACACTAGAGGACAATAAGAAAGGAAGCAAAATGGCAGAATCACGCTATGATACCGGCATCCAGGTGCGAAAAGAAGTACTTGGAAGCGAGCATGTCGAACGGGCGCTGGCTCGTACCACCGAATTTGATGTCGATTTCCAGCGCTTCATCACCGAAACCGCCTGGGGTTCCGTCTGGGCCAGGCCCGACCTGGACCGGCGCACAAGAAGTCTGGTCACGATTGCGATCCTTGCCGCCCTGGGCCGTGAAGAATTAGCCTTGCATTTGCGGGCCAGCCGCAACATTGGCGTCGACCCGCACGAAATTGCCGAGGTACTCCTTCACGTGGCCGTCTATGCCGGCGTTCCTGCGGCCAACACCGCTTTCGCCATGGCCAAAAAGGAGTTCGAACAGGACAGCGCTCCCGACCATTGACGAACTTCTCTCCCTATCCGGTTAGCTCCAAATGGTCAGGGCTTCCACCATTTGGCTCTCAGGACGAACTATGATCTTGAAATACATTGATCACAATCGCATGCAGTTCCTCATCCTCTGTCCAGACAGTATGATCGACGTGAGCAGGCCAGAGAACAGCATCGCCGGCCCGGATCTCGCGTGTTTCACCCGTGGGGCCGCCGATACGTACCGTTCCCTGACCGTGAATGACCAGGAAGAGAATCGAATGATCTGCCGCGTGTTCCTCAATAGAGGCATGCGGATCAAAGTACATTGCCTCCACTTGCAGTTCAGCATCCAGCAACAGTGGCATACCATTAGTGCGCCTGGCAAAATCTTCGAGCTTTTCAGCGGGAATCTGCCCTCTCTGAAATTGGATAGGCACACCGTAGAGGCCGGGATGGTTGCCAGAAATCTTGGTTTTGAGATCGGGGCTGAAACGTCGAATTTGCATGCGTCTCCCTCCTTTGTGGGTAGGGGCCGATTGATCGCGCCCACCGCCGATTCATCGGCCTCGCGGGATTGCTGAACTCTTTTGTTCAACAACATCATCTGGCCCCTATCCCCGATGTCTGAGAGTACGTACCGGCCCGTATCATAAGGGAGAGTGCGAAAAAACGCAAGAAGAACACCTTTTACCTGGCAGAAGATGCAACCGGCAGCGTAAACCAGAAAGTGGCGCCATGACCAGGAGAACTCTGCATCCCAACGCTGCCATGCTGGCGTTCGATCAACACTTTACTAAGATATAAGCCTGATCCTACGCCCGGGGCAGGTGAATATTCTCCTGTCCCCTTTTTGACGTAATAGAAGCGTTCCCAGATGCGGCCCTGTTCTTCAACCGGGATACCCGGCCCCCTGTCCTGGACCGACACCCGAGCTACCCCATCTTCCACCGTCAACTCCACGGTTACCGGCTCATCAACAGGTGAATAGTTGAGCGCATTCGCCAGGTAGTTGGAAATGACCTGGCGAATGCGCTTTGCATCGACCAGAATAGGAACCTCATGCTCTTCAGATGGAATCTGTAGAATGATGCGCCGCTCCGGTGCTAAGCGCTGCTGAGCGATCACTGCTTCTTGAAGCAGCGCGACGAGATCATAGCGTTGTAGTTGTAGCTCGAGGGTATTGGACTGGATGCGAAAAACATCGATCAAATCATTTATTGCCCGTTCTTGCGCGGAAACCGCCGTCTCCGCCGCTCCTAAAGGTGTCTGCACTCTCTTAAGAGAGCTACTCACCTGTTCAGATTGCATAGCAAGTTCTTGTTTGAGCCTCGCAAGGCGGTGCTCTGCCAATTGAATGTTTCCTTTGATTATCGTTAGAGGCGTTCTTAGCTCGTGGCTGGCCAGGTTCAAAAAGTCATCGATGAAGTCTTGCATTTCTTGTTGCACGCGTGCTTTGAGCGTGCTCTCGGCCAGCATAGCAAAGCAGCGCAGGGAATCAATCACCAGCAAAGCCTCTGATGCAACCACTTTCACTAACTCAATCTCATCATCTGTGTAGAGGCTATCGGCACCCGCCTTCTCAATCACCAGTGCTCCGGCCAGTCGATTTTCAAGAAACAAGGGAATCAGCAGGCACATCCTTGAAACAAAATCTTTTCGCATCCCCTCAGGTAGATGCAGGTTCGCGCCAGGCACGATTGCCTCCTGATTAGCATTGAGACGAGCAATCACCGTCTCGTCCACAAAATCTGAGGGCAAGAAACATCCTCTTACTTTGAGACGATACTGTTCTTGCTCAGGAGTGAAACCACTACCTACCGCGTAATACAGGCTACCTGTTTGCGGCCCAATTGCCACTATTCTAACACGCTCGCAATCCAGGACTTCATGGATCACTGTAACGAGCTGTTGCGCGACGAGCAAGACAGGGAACGATAAGAGGAAGATGCCACCTTCGAAATCGCAACCAACATGCTCAGGAAGGCGCATAATCGCTTCTTTCAGCGCCATTACTGCCCGGTGGACACGTTGGAGATGGAGAGCTTGCTGATAGCGGTGCGTGATATCTTGTAACACATAAAGTGTGCCTTTTACATGC
This sequence comes from Ktedonobacteraceae bacterium, assembly GCA_035653615.1. Classification (NCBI taxonomy): domain Bacteria; kingdom Bacillati; phylum Chloroflexota; class Ktedonobacteria; order Ktedonobacterales; family Ktedonobacteraceae; species Ktedonobacteraceae bacterium. The sequence continues at coordinate 130,562 of DASRBN010000005.1, forward strand.
TTCTGTGCGGCAACAAAAGGGTAGCTGCGCATGCTGGCATAGATCTGCCGCCTGGAAGGAAGCTGTAGCACAAGCAACTCTTCTCGCTGCCCGGTTGACATTTCTCCATTCTTCACCAGGCTTAAGAGCCATGGCTCCAGTGAAGGAGGAGCACTTTCTCCCTTATGTGCGTGAAGAAACTGCTGATAAGATATTCCTAGACAAAGGCTTTCTGAAGCCACTTCAAAGAGCTTGAGGGCTGCCGGATCTATCTGTAAGATCGACCCCTTGCTATCGCAGACAATTACCCCATCCGGCAGCGCATCAAAGATAGCCTTGAACTCGCTTGACGATCTGCATTTTCTCTCTCTTTTAGCTATGCCTTTCATAGGATCATCCATTGCATTACAACATGCACTCTCACCTGCCTGTCCTGGTGCGATGCCAGATAGGGACGAGGACAAGGACCAGCCATTGTCCCTACGCCACATCGTAGCTTGCGCCTCTGCTGCATCAGGGTGGTGAGTTGGCTGGGGAGCCGGTTTCAGCAGGCAGATCGAGCAGCATCAGTAATGCTGCCCGCAGAAAGGGTTTGGCCCGCTGGAAGCGCGTCTTGGCCGTCGATTCGGTCATGTGCAACGTGCGTCCGATCTCTGGAAAGGTCATCTCGGCCCGGTAATACTGCCAGACCACCGAGCGATATTGGGCCGGGATCATGGCAATGGCGCGTTGAATGCAGTGTTGCAGATCATGCCGCTCGGCCAGGTCTTCTAAGGTG